>NZ_JBLIEK010000024.1:0-42426 GCF_047632995.1 Psychromonas sp. | reverse complement strand
TGATGCTTCTGGCAACCCTGTCGTATTTCACGCCTCTACTTTCGACTTTCTTCTCAGCATTGATTTTGAATATTGAACTGACTGCAACGTTTTGGCAGGGTGTGGTGATGGTTACTATTGCCTCCTTACTTTGTTGGTGGTTTACCCGAGAAAAACCATCTCCTGCGATAGATATTGCCCAGTATATCAAGGTTGAATAATACAGTTCCCAGAATCCAGAGCGAATATCAGCTTTTCTGGATTTTTAGTGACGTAAACTCCCATAACCAAGATACTCTTGATTTCGAGTTTCGCAGCTATTGCGCGTTTTTAAGATTTGTTAGTACGGAGCGGAGGAGAATAATTTTCAATTTTACTGCTGGTATCATAGATTTTGTACTAGCTGCACGGTAGTTTATCAGGCTGCTCTTTTAAAAAGATGAACAAGAGTAAAGATAGGAAATTAAAGGGGCAGTTGCACTATTGCTGTCACGCTGAACGTGAACTGGCAACTGTTAATGCCCATACTATTAGTAGTATCTGTAAGTGTTAACTGGAACAGAAGATATAGAACGTGGAGAAGAAGCTTCGTAATTTAAAGATGCTTTAGTGTTACCGTAACCCGCTATTTTTTTGATCATTGAATACATATTGAACCTCATTGATTTAAAATCATTTGTTTTTATTATTAACAACCATGAAGAGGTAGATCCTCATCACATGCAGTACATTTTAATAACATAAAAACGTGATGTCAATCACATCTTTTAATATTATTGGAAATCATATAGATTCCACTGACTGACAAATTCAGATCAAAAATGACTGTATGACGCGGGACATTCATTTAAATCCTGGCATCGCAATATTACACCCCACCAAAAACAGGTAGCTCGTGTTCGAGTGTTATGATAAATACAGCAGCATAACCTTAACGAATCGTTAGGTTTTTATTGCAACCTGTTTGCACGAGTTAACTGAAATTCAAAGCGCACATTTACAACTTAAGTACTACGGATATGGGAAGGGAAAATATAAGACGTAAAGCAGAAGGGGCCGAATTAAGCACCTACACAAGTACGATTCTGGTAACGCTTAAACAAGATATAAAGACTATGCGCAACTATCGCTAAACCAACACCAATGGCCCAAGCACTGGTATAAAACGAAAACAACAACAATGAACCGGCTAAAAACAGAAATGGCTTAAACTCATAAATCTCTTCAGGCAAGATATAACCCCGACGAGAAAAATTTCGTTTTACAGGATGTCTAGAATGAAAACGCATCATCCACACCAAGGCACCCAAAGTATATAGACCCACACCAGCAACAATGCCAAGTGCGCTGTCAACAGATATAACACTCACTCCACCTACACTTAAACAAGCGTAAGGAACAAACTCATAAATTGGTTTAGACAGCATAACTTCCCCTCCAAATCATTTAAAAAAACGTCTTTAACTGATAGCTTATGACACCTCAAGCCATGCCATTGATAGCTGCGGTAATCCTTTAAGTATAGGAAGAATAAAAAACTTTTACCAAAATAATTTGAATTTAAACAGGATATTTTATCTTATGATCCTCTGATTGCGACAAGGCCTTAGCAGAGTTTGTTACATTTCAATACGTTATCTCTGTCACCCGATTGCGGGGTATCTAGCCTTGACTCTATCGTTCGCGTCCGACTTACAAAGGCATTCGTCAAACAAACTGAGTTAAGATAGAGTCCAATTTTCAGGCCAAAAATCTGGGGTTTTCTTGCATATGATAGAGGGTATATCGATAAAAACTGGCTCTTCAATACTGGCAATTACCTTGACCGCGCCAGTTCACTGCTTGCAAATTTCAATGTCAATATTAGCTGGTTTCATTACCTGCTGGAATATTAGTCCGCTTACAATCATAGCCAAGCCAATTAGGGTTGAGGGCGGAATGATTTCTCCAATGATATAGGCAAGCAGTAGCAGTGAAATAAAGGGGGATATGAAAATAAGATTGCTGATTCGCGCCGTATGGTCAGTGGCCTTAAGCGCAGATAACCATAATATAAAGGTTATCCCCATCTCAAATAAGCCAACGTAACTGACCGCTAACCAACCTTGCAAACTTTGCTCCCAGACAGCGCCTTCATAAATAGACAACGCAACAGCAAAGGGTAAGGCAATTAAGAATCCCAGAAGCACTCCGACGGCAGGATCGGCTCTGTTTTTTGTGTTTAAAATCCAATACCCAGCCCAAAGAAGTGTTGAAAGAAGTGCCAGAATAACACCCAGAAGACTGTCAAATTCTAAAGCAAACAGATCTCCTTTTGTTGCTATAACAACTACGCCAGCGTATCCCAGCGTACAGGCGATCCAGTCCTGCTTGCGAATTTTTTGCCCTAAAAACAGTGCCGCCATTAAGGTCAGAGTGATTGCCCAACTGTAGTTGAGAGACTGAGCCTGCGATGCAGGAAGTAAGTCATAAGCTTTAAAGAGGATCAAGTAATAGGCGAATGGGTTTATTAGTCCCAAAATCAGATAATCGAGTGGATTAGAAAAAAAAGTGACGCGCAACTGATGAAGTTTTCCCTGCACGCCGCAGATCACCGTTAACGCAATCGCAGAGACAAAACTCGCTACGGTCAACATTTGAATCGGAGTAAACTCCTGAAGTGTCAGCTTAAATGCTACAGCGACGGTTGACCAGAGCAGCACTGCTGCAAGTCCAAACCCTAATGCACGTTTTTCATTCTTCATTATTTCAGATTGTTCCTAATCAAGCAGATCAGTGCACAGAAGAGCTCAAGCGAACTCTGTAGGAAGAATAAAAGAGTATAAGAATAATAAAGGCTCAGTCAAGGTTGATTTGAACAGCTTGCTTTATCTCATTGCGCTCCGATCACAACAAAACTTATCAGAAGTTGTGCAACTGCCGCTGCTTGTTACCTCACGGGAGCGGGTTGCTAGGCCCATGATTCGATAGATCACCTAAAATCACCAACTCTGTAAACCATGCAGATCCGAGGCAAAAAACAGTTTAATATGGAAAATAGCCTAAAGCTTTTATTCTAGATCTAAAGCAGTTCAAGATGCATCTTAAGCTGGTTTAGATCTGTTTTACTGCCTTAATCCTCCAACGCCATCCCCTTCAGTACAATATTATTGTAACTCACTATGCCAATAATTTTACCATCTTCAATGACAGGAGCACGACTGACGCCAAATCGCTCAAATAAACGCGCACAGTATTTAACTTTCATATCAGGTGCGACAGACAGCGCTGGTTTGGTCATTATTTCATAGATATTAGTACGCTCAATAGAACGGTTCCATGCTAATACCTTTTTGGCAATATCATTCATCAAAACGATACCGTATTCATCGTCATCATGACGCTTACTCACGACTAACGCTTTTACGGCATGTTCCCGTGCCAATCGAATGCCCTCTTTCACGGTTGCAATACCATCGATCATTACATAGGCATCGACCATAACGTCTCTCACTCTGACAACCTTTTTCTGGTTCATAACTCGTCCTCTACAGCCTTAGTTAATGTATCTACCTGATGGGCAACGCCCACTGCATCTTCAATATCTATTTGAATAGCAATACCCTGCCCCGACTGCAGATCAAACTCACCGACCCGGTTAATTGTTTCTAATATTTCCCGCGATAAGTGCTCTTCGACCACAAATAACAAAACATCTTTTTGAACGTCTAACGTCAGGCCAAAAAAGGTGGTTTTTTGAACAACCCCTTCCCCCCGTGCGTTATTAATGACAGTTGCGCCTGTGGCCCCTGCTGAGCGTGCTGCATCTAAAACAGCATCTGTCTTTGTATCTTCTACAAAGGCAATTATTAGTTTAAAGCGCATTATCATTCTCCTTAGAAGATGCTCTTGAATTTAGCCATCGAGTAATTTGGGCATATGCCATTACTGAAATTATAGGAAATAGACTGGCAAATGCGACCAATCCAAAGCCATCAATAACAGGGTTTCTTCCCGGTACTTGGGAAGCTAACCCTAAACCTAATGCAGTGACCAATGGAACAGTCACCGTTGATGTGGTAACGCCACCAGAATCATAGGCTAGCGCTATTATCTGTTTTGGCGCAAAGTGCGTTTGTATAATAACCACAGCATATCCCCCCATAATGTAATAATGAATAGGATCGCCCACCACGATTCGGTAACTCCCTAACGAAATCCCAATCGCGACACCTAACGCCACGGCAATACGCAAACCATTCACGCTAATAGCGCCACCAGAAACCTGATTGGCTTTAATCGCAACGGCAATTAACGAAGGCTCTGCAATGGTAGTGCTAAATCCAATAGCAAAGGCGAACAGATAAACCCAATAATAATCAATCCAGCGCAGGGACTCTGTGATGTCGTCTTTAAAAGAGTAAAGAAACTCTGGTGCGGTTAGCTGCTTCGCCATGCTTTCACCCAATGGAAAAAGTGCTAACTCTAACCCCAATAAAAACAGAGAAAGCCCGACAATTACATAGAAAAAACCCAATATAACCCGATGCAAATTGGCTATCGGCTTTCTTAACACCGCAATTTGAAATCCAAAAATGATGGTAGCAATAGGAATAACGTCAACCACTGTGTCAATAAAGGTATTGATGAATTGCGCTAGGCTTATCATGATAAAACCATCCCATAAAGCATCACAAAGATCATGGGTAGCAGCGAAGCAAATGCAATCAAACCAAATCCATCTATCATAGGATTTCGGCCTTTAATGGATGACGCCAACCCGATGCCCAATGCAGTAACTAGGGGGACAGTAATAGTAGAAGTGGTGACTCCGCCGGAATCGTAAGCGATACCGATAATGGTTTCGGGAGCAAACCAGGTAAGTACGACGACAGCAATATAACCGCCAATAATCATAATATGGATAGGCCAGCCTTTCAGTATACGCACCACACCCACCACAATAGCTAACCCCACTGAAAGCGCCACCGTCACTCGGAGTCCATTGGCATAGCTATCCATTGCTTCAATCGTTTGCGGGATCACGCCACCTTCTGCGGCCACTTTGCCCGCTTCATTAGCCACAGCGGTTAATGCCGGCTCGGCAATAGTTGTTCCGAAACCTAAACAAAACGCAAATAAAATCAGCCAGAAGAGGCTGCCTTTTCTGGCGAAAGATTGCGCCATGCTTTCACCAATGGGAAATAGTCCCATGTTCAAGCCAAAAATGAAAAATGTCAGACCGAGAACGACAAAAAGCAGGCCAAGAAGAATGGATGATATATTTGGCAGGGGTTCTTGTAACACAATAAATTGAAAGAAAGCGATCACAAAGACAATAGGTAAAAGATCACGAAAGCTATCCAACATTGCTTTAAATAACGCAATAAATGCTTTCATGGCCTCCTCCCATTATAATATTTTCCCTACTCTTAGGTTGCTAAAATATTAAAGTCGCGTCCACTCTTATCTCTTTTTTTTTATAAAAATGAGATATTTAGCGCCATTGGTCCAAGGTAGAAGAGCAATACATTTGCTTCTTTTAAACCATTACGTTCAGAAATAAAAACCGAAGGCACTTATTATTTGAATCTAACCCTTGTTAGTGCGGTTAAATTGAAATTATCTTCTAAGCTGAGGTTATCTTTAATAAAAGCACAATATTAATAAAATATCTGTGTTTTGGGAAATTGCTTATGTGCTGGAGTGGCGAGGCATCAGCAACGCTTGCTGTGGCAGGTGTTACTGGAGCAATATACTTTTATAAAAAAGGTGAGCCCAAAGTGCTTTGCAGCGCACTGCTCTATTTTACCCTCATCGAAATATTGCAAGCCTATACCTATACAGTTATAGACCAGTGTCAAAATCCAGAAAACATATGGGCAACAACATTGTCCTATATCCATGTGTCGTTTCAGCCGTTTTTCTTTAATGCAATTGCTCTGCATTTTATCCCTGCTGATAGGCGTGAAAAAATTCAAAAGTATGTCTATGCAATCTGTACGTTGGCGACCATTGCTTTATTAATTCGAGTGCTTCCTCTTGATTGGGAATATTATTGTTATCAGATGAGCTCTTATATCCCCACTTCGTACAAGGTACCATTTTGTGGGCCAGAAACCTGCTCACAAACGGGAAGTTGGCATATAGAGTGGGCAATACGTGCCGGTTATAACTGGTATCTTGATAAGGCCTACTGGGTTTCTATATTTATTTTGCCACTACTTTACGGTTCCTGGAAGGTGACTGTTTACTGCATTATTACCGGGCCTATGATTGCTATTTTAACCTCCAGTAGTGCCAATGAGTTTGTTGCCGTATGGTGTATCTATTCGGCGGGGATCATTCTGTTATTGCTCAATCAGCCCATCAGAAAATATCTTTATGTGGATAGTTTTTATGGCTCAAAGCTGTTTGCCTATGGCAAAGAAAAATAGGCAGCTTAAACCGAACTGCAGTGGAAAGTTGCCTTAGAAAGGTAAACGCCGTAACATTCCGTTTATATAGATTTAGTACAGCAAGAGAGTATAAATATGAGCAACGAAGCAGAGATCATCACAAACCTAGAACAGTTAGAAACCTTTTTAACTGCAGTTGAAAGCGGTGGTTTGGGTTTAACAAATGTAGCGGGTGTGGCAATGGCAACAAGCAATAAAGATGGTCGTCGCTTTGTTGCTGCATTGGATGATAAGCACCAATTATTATTATCACGCTGGGTTACGGAAGAGGTTTTCCAAACAGGCCAAGATTTAGTACGCAATGGCACGAGCCGTACATCTCATTAGCATGAGAGTCAAAAAAGGTTCATACGATAGTCGGACGACTTAAATTGAATCAATTCAACAGATAAACAGCCAAAAACCTAATTCATTTAAAACACCCATTAGGGGTTGTTAACTAAATAAAAATGCACTTAAGGACCCCTTTAAGGGCTATTGACACTCCTATCTATTTGAGATGTTCACTATACTGTGTAATACTCCTTAAAGGGTTTTTATATAACCATTTATGACATTAATCATCTTTTAGGGGGTATTATGAAGTTCGAGTCAATCACTCCTCATGCGATAGCAACTGAATTAGGCGATAGGGTTAGGATTGCGCGGCTTAATGCAGATTTAACACAAAAAGAGTTAGCCAAAAAAGCAGGCATATCCGTTAAAGCAATCACCAATAGCGAAAAGGGAAAATCAACGCTTGAATCCTTCGTTGCGATTTTAGTGGCGCTTGAAATGACCGAACAACTCAACGCATTTATACCCAAACAAGAAATATCCCCCGTTCAGCTCGCTAAACTTCAAGGTAAAAAGCGTCAAAGAGCGACAGGCACTCATATCGCGACGAGTAAAAGCAAGGAGACGCCATCATGGTAACAGAAGTCGTCACAGTTAAATTCAAAGAGCATGAAGTCGGTGCGCTAAGCTATAATGCGCAAACACAAATTGGCTCCTTCGAATATTTCTCTAAATTTATAAAAACGGGCATTGAATTATCGCCAATTAAAATGCCTCTTTCAAAAAAAATATACACCTTTCCGCAGCTCGATCGTGAAACATTCAAAGGACTTCCCGGACTTATAGCGGATTCTCTGCCGGATGATTTTGGTAATGCGGTAATGAATGCATGGATAGCCAGTCAGGGTAAATCGACAAACGATATTACCCCTTTGCAGCGATTGCAATATACAGGGCAAAGAGGAATGGGAGCTCTAACCTATGCGCCCGCTGTTAGAAGGAAAAACCTTAACGCTTCACAGCCGATACAGATAGCCTCCCTCGTTTCTATCGCACAGGAGATATTAAATCTGCGGGCACAGTTTAATCTGAATCTAGGCAATAACGGGCAAGAAGATACAGAGGCGATGATGTCGCTATTGTCGGTGGGAATGAGTGCGGGGGGCGCAAGACCAAAAGCGGTTTTAGCATTCAATAAAGACTTTACCCAAGTCCGCTCCGGTCAAACAGATGCGCCGGATGGCTTTAGCCATTATCTGATGAAGTTTGATGGCGTGAGTGAGCACAATAAAAACCAAGAAACATTTGGCGACCCATTAGGCTATGGTGCAATGGAATATGTATACCATTTGATGGCTAAGGCGTGCGGCATCAATATGATGCCTTGCCATCTACTTAACGAAGGGCAACGCAGACACTTTTTGACTAAGCGATTTGATCGCAGTGGTAATGATAAAATACATGTACAGACGCTCAACGCGCTAGAGCATGTCAGTTACAAAAAGATAGGATCTTACTCTTACGCTGAATTACTGGGCACAGCAAGAAAGCTCAACCTAAGCCCGGATGATGCGATACAGTTATTTAAACGAATGGTCTTTAATGTGGTTGCGCGAAACCATGATGATCACGCTAAAAACTTCGGGTTTATGCTCGATAATGATAACAACTGGCAACTGGCACCGGCTTATGATCTGGCATACAGCTATAAGCCCGATAGCCATTGGGTAAGTAAACATTGGATGACGCTTAACGGTAAGCAGGATAACTTCACTCGGGCTGATTTTTACAGCTTTGAAAAATTAAGCCCCATCTTCAGTAAACGAAAAATAGATAATATTTTAGACAGCACCATTGAGGAAGTATCAAAGTGGCGCAAACTCGCTACAGAGCAAGCGGTCCCAAAATCGCTGATCAATGAAATAGAGAAAAACTTAAGGCTTTCTATTAAATGATCATTAGTTAACGCACTATTGATAAGAGGCTGGCTGCTATTAAATATCCAAGAATAAGGCTTCACTGCTTCGCCACCATTTTTCAAAAAACAGATGTAGTCGCTTTCATTGCATATACTGAGGCTACTTTTCTTATCTCATTTGGGCTTGATAGTTAAGCCTATTACTATTCGGATTTTTCATGCCTAAATTATTTAAAATTCTAGCCCCCGTTATCGTCATGGCCAGCATGCAAGCCTATGCGCTAACATTTGATAATATCTCAGCGCAATATATAACCGATGGTCAACTGTCAGATAAAGTCCAAGTTATTGATTGCCGTTCAAGCAATCAATACAACGGCTGGCCGGATGAAAATGCGACCCGCGGGGGACACTTTGCAGGCGCTGTTAATATTGATAGCCAATGGCTGACGCTACTCGATGATGCGCAAATGCAGCAATTAATCACCAGCAAGCAATTACAAAAAGACAAAGCAACGTTTCTCTATTGCGCGGATAACGACAGAAAATCTCTTAGTATCGCGTTGCAAAAACAAGGGTTTAAAAAACTTGATGCCATTGAACAACCCTTAAGCCAGGCAACGGAAAAGTTAGTTGCCTTGCCCAATTTTAAGCACTTGGTCTCAGCGCAATGGATTAATAATGTGATTAATGGCAAAAAACCATTATATGGGCCGGAAAAAGAGTACAAACTGATTGAAGTACAGTGGGGCCCTGCGCTTAAATATCTTGCCGCTCATATCCCCGGCGCACTTTATTTAAATACCAACGATATTGAAGCAGAGCCATGGTGGAATCGCGTCAGTGATGAAAAGATTGCCGAACTGCTGAAAAATTTAGGTATTCGTTATGATACAACGGTAATTTTATATGGCCGTAATAATATGGCGGCAGCGCGCGCGGCTAATATCATGATGTATGCAGGTGTTGATGACGTGCGTCTGCTTAACGGCGGCTGGCGAGCATGGGTTGATGCGGGATTAGCAACAGAGCCGTTTATGAATAGCAATACTGAGCAGGTTGAATTTGGTAAGAAAATCCCAGCAAATCCACACTATATTATTGATCTTCCGCAGGCGAAAGCACTCTTAGCCAAAGATCCCAATCAACACTCGCTGGTCAGTATTCGTTCATGGGATGAATATACAGGCAAAACCAGTGGTTATGATTATATTAAACCCAAGGGCCGAATTGCGGGTTCTAAATGGGGGCATGCAGGAACAGACTCAAATAATGTCGCCGATTTTTCAAATCCCGATGGCACCATGAAAAGCCCACGTGATATTAAACAGCTGTGGCAGAATTGGAATATAAACCAAGAGCAGGAAGTTGCATTCTATTGCGGCACAGGCTGGCGGGGATCTGAAGTTTTCTTTTATACTTACGTGATGGGCTGGAAAAACATCAGTGTCTTTGATGGCGGCTGGTTTGAATGGAGCGGAGATAAAAACAACCCAACTAAAACCGGTGAGATAACGGATTAAATATTGACGCCCCGTCATTCCCGACGAGTAGCCCCCCTCGTCATTCCCGAACGCCGCCACCGTCATTCCCGAATTGTCCCCCTTATCGTCATTCCCGAGTTGTTTTGTCGGGAATCTCAGGGCTAGAAGCACCCAAACTCATCCTCAACAGAACAATTTGAGGATGACGGTAACAAAACAATTTGAGGATGACGGTAACAAAACAATTTGAGGATGACGGAGTGGGATCATTAAGAATGACGGAGTAAAACCGCCCCCTTCGTCATTCCCGAATTCACGCCCCCCTCGTCATTCCCGAGTTGTCCTATCGGGAATCTCAGAGCCAGTAGCACCAAAAAAACAAACTACACTTATAAATACAATTCTTAATAAGCCAAAGTTATGCCAGAAAAACAACCTGCAATTTATATACTATCTAACAAAAAAGGTGGTGTACTGTACATAGGTGTAACCAGTAACCTAGCTAAACGAGTGTATCAACACCAAACACACCAAGACGATGGATTCAGTAAAAAATATAATTTAAATGATCTAGTCTATTTTGAAATGCATAGCGATATGCTCGATGCAATTTCACGAGAAAAACAGTTAAAACACTGGAATAGAGAATGGAAAATTAGGCTCATTGAAAAAGCAAACCCCGAATGGTTAGATTTGTCTAAAAGCATATTATGAAACGCAACGAGATCCTCAACAAAACACCTTGAGGATGACGGCATGGAGTCTTTGAAGATGAAAGAGTAGAATCCCCACATCCCGTCATTCCCGAGTTGTCCCCCTTACCGTCATTCCCGAATTGTCCTGTCGGGAAGTGACAAATTTGTCAGGAACAAATTTGAACGTTGGAGTTTACGACAACGACCTGAAAGGCGTAGGGCAGGACGCCCGGAGTAATTAACGACAGTTCAGTGTCATGAACGGGCTAAGCTCTGCGTGCCCTTACCCCAGAGCCAGTAGCACCATAAACGCAACGAGATCCTCAACAACACACCTTGAGGATGACGGAGTGGAATCTTTGAGGGCGACGAAATGGAGTCTTTGAGGACGACAAACTAATGCCCCACCGTCATTCCCGAGTTGTTTTGTCGGGAATCCCAGAGCCAGTAGCACCCAAACTCGACGAGATCCTCAACAAAACACTTTGAGGATGACGGAGTGGAACACCTTGAGGATGACGGTAATGGAATCCCGCCCCACCGTCATTCCCGAGTTGTTTTGTCGGGAATCCCAGAGCCAGAAGCACCGTCAGCAACATTGCCAAGACCAATAAACGTACCTAGCCTGAGCGTTGCTTAGTGATCACAGTTTTTTAAGCTGTCTCAACATCCCAGAAAATATGCTTTCTGATATATTTTTTGGAAAATCATCTGACATTTTAGCCCTAACTTCATTAATGACATCTACTGTTACAGCTTTTATATCACGCATAATTTCTTCTATTTGTAATTCATCAAAGCCCACTTTTTTCGCTGTTGCAATAAGGTGTCGTGGATAGATTTTATCAATATGGTACTTTTTACCCTTAGTTGCTTGTAAACCCATCGCTAATTTTACCTGACGAATATTTAATCCCTTTTTATTCACAACCGGGTAAACCGATAAAACATCATAGAAAGGCGTTAGTTGAAATTGTCCATCGGGTAAGATAAAAATTGAAAAATTCTTAGCATGGCCATCTGATGCGCCCATCAACCAAAACAGCACCTGTGCCTTCATAAAGTTGTATCTATCTTGCTGTGCCTTTTTCGAGCCCAACAAATGCGCCATAATCTGTTCAATGCCAGGCCCAGCCTGATTTTCATATTTCAATGCGGATGGCACATTGAGCACTTGGCAATAATCTTCTTGTGGTCTTCTCATTAACCACTGGCCGTCACTTGAATATTGGCGATCAAATCGCTCAACGGATAGCACCTTAATATCGCGCAATTGCAGCATTTCACAGCGAGCAACAGGTAACCCATAAGCGGCTAAAAGTAACATGCATAGATATTCATTCTCAACACTATCAGACATATCTAAGGTGTAAGAATGACTTTGTATTGCGCCAATAGGCAGTTTAATAATATGTGAAGTCGGTGTTGAGTTGAGTGGCAAGCACCAGTGATCATCAATATTTAACAATGCAGTTTTTTCTTGTGCCCCCGCAACAGATATTCGAAAATCTTGCTCATCTTCAATCATACCAAGTGGCATATTCGCTCGGTATCCTGTTACTATTTTATTTAATTGCTCATTGGAGAGGACTTTATAGTTAAGGGTTTTAACTGGGCCTGGCGTTATATCTTGCGGCATAAGCTGTAAGGCACCAACACAATCTCGACCTATTAGAGAAAGCAAATCAAAAGGCATCGAGCTACTTGCTTGATAACGCGCAGTGATGCGTTGCCTGATTTCAGCACTATCTGGCAGCAAGTTGTCAAAATAGTTATAAACAACATCCCCTTGATATTTTTGTTTAGAAAGCGGCATAGACAGGGAAATCGGACGTGCCCCTTTAAGCGCGAGCCACTCATTTTTATAAACAAAGGTATGAGCACCACTCGACTCTTTGGTAAACTCGCCCACCAAATAACCATTTAGATATACATTTAAAAGCGCCATTACCACTCCTCTTTCCAGTCCGAGGCATCATTTACATGCTCTGGATTACGCGGCGTAATTTCAATGTCCAAATCAAGTGCAGAAAGTAGTTTAAAAAATGTTTCCATTTTGGTGGCATCCGGTCTTAGTTCAAAGCTTGATACGGTATCTTGACGAATACCCACCTTCCTCGCCACATCGGTCTGAGATAAACCATCATCTAAACGTAGATCTTTCAGATAAGCACTAAGCTGTTTTGTATTGGTGATTTTCATTTTTACGCCTTACACGCTAAAGCAAGTAAACACAATATTACACCTTATAGCAGGTAAATCAACAATTACACGGTGAAGCAGGTATGGCAATAGGAAAGTATGACCTACTTTCTTATTCCCAAGCTGTCCCCTCATCATCATTCCCGAAACACCCGCCGCCGTCATTCCCGAGTAGAATCCCCCAGCGTCATTCCCGAGTTGTTTTGTCGGGAATCCCAGAGCTAGTAGCACCATAAACGCAACGAGATCCTCAACAACACACCTTGAGGATGACGGAGTGGAATCTTTGAGGACGACAAAATAACCCCCACCGTCATTCCCGAGTTGTCTTATCGGGAATCCCAGAGCCAGTAGCACCATAAATTAAGCGAGATCCTCAACAAACCAATTTAAGGATGACAAGTAGAATCTTCCCCGTCATTCCCGAGTTGTCCTATCGGGAATCCCCTAGCCAGTAGCGCCATAAACTAAGCGAGATCCTCAACAAAACACTTTGAGGATGACGGCGTAGAACAATTTGAGGATGACGGTAACAAAACACTTTGAGGGAGACGGTAACAAAACAATTTGAGGATGCTCTCCTTTTTCAGCTGATTTAAGCCGTCATTACCGCTTCAGCGATATGGTTTGCCCACTTCTCGGTCAGATCGAGCGACTCAGCTTCCACCATTACACGGATTAGCGGCTCAGTGCCCGATTTACGTAACAAAATCCGCCCTTTCGGCGTTTCTGTACTCACTTGCAGCGCTTTTTCGGCATTGTTAACAGCCGTTTTAACCAATTCAGATTCTAACGGCAAAGAGTCACCACTAAAGCGAACATTTACCAGAATTTGCGGCATCATAACCATATCGGCCAGCAACTCATCAAGCGTATTGCCGCTCTGGCGAACAACAGCCAATACTTGCAACGCAGCCACGATTGCATCACCCGTTGTTACCAGATTACGGCAAATCACATGACCTGAGTTTTCACCTCCCAGCCACCAATCTCGTTCCAGCAGTTGCTCCATTACATAGCGATCACCTACATTGGCACGTACAAACGGAATACCCAGTTTAGCCAGAGCAACTTCCAGCCCCATATTGGACATCAATGTACCGACAACGCCGCCTTTCAGCTGGCCATTAATCAATGCCTGCTTGGCCAGCAGATAAAGTATCTGATCACCATCAGCGACATTGCCTTGGCTATCTACCATCATAATTCGGTCGCTGTCGCCATCTAACGCAATACCCAAATCGGCTTTTTCTGCAACGACAGTCTTTTGCAGCAGGGCAGTGGATGTCGCGCCGCACTGGTCATTGATATTAAGACCGTTTGGCTGATTGCCAATGGCAACTACTTCGGCGCCTAATTCACTAAATACCGCAGGCGCAATATGATAGGCCGCGCCATTTGCACAATCGACCACCAATTTCAGACCAGACAATGACAAGGAGGATGGAAACGTGCCCTTACAGAACTCAATATAACGGTCTGCAGCGCCAACCATGCGCGAGGCTTTACCCAGCTGCTCAGAATCGACACAAACCATTGGTTTATCGAGTTCGGCTTCAATTGCCAGCTCAACATCATCGGGTAATTTTTCACCGGATGCAGAGAAAAACTTGATACCGTTATCGTAATAGGGATTATGGGATGCACTGATCACAATCCCCGCTTCCGCACGGAACGTTTTGGTCAAGTAAGCAACAGCGGGTGTCGGAAGCGGCCCCGTCAATACAGCATTGATTCCGGCTGCAGACAAACCCGCTTCCAGGGCAGATTCGAGCATATATCCAGAAATACGGGTATCTTTACCAATAATTACTTTTTTGGTGCCAAGGCGAGATAAAACACGTCCCGCTGCCCAGCCAAGCTTTAATGCAAAATCAGGAGTAATCGGGTACACACCCACCTTTCCGCGCACACCATCCGTGCCGAAGTATTTTCTAGTCATAGTTATTATCCGTTTTTAGTGGGAAATATTAAAAATAGTAGAGAAGGCGAAAAGCGAGTTTTAGGCGAACTGAAGCATAATTTGAGAATAAAAATCAGCAGAACCATAGCTCATCCTCAACAGAACAATTTGAGGATGACGGTAACAAAATACTTTAAGGATGACGGTAGTAGAATCCCCACCGTCATTCCCGAGTTGTCCCCCTTACCGTCATTCCCGAGTTGTTTTGTCGGGAATCCAATGGCCAGTAGCACCATAAACTAAGCGAGATCCTCAACAAAACACCTTGAGGATGACGGAGTAAAACCGCCACCGTCATTCCCGAGTTGTCCTGTCGGGAATCCAATGGCCAGTAGCACCATAAACTAAGCGAGATCCTCAACAAAACACCTTGAGGATGACGAACTAAAACCGCCCCCGTCATTCCCGAGTTGTTTTGTCGGGAATCCAATAGCCAGTAGCACCATAAACTAAGCGAGATCCTCAACAAAACACCTTGAGGATGACGGAGTGGGTCATTGAGAATGACGGAGTAACCCCCCGTCATTCCCGAGTTGTCCCCCTTACCGTCATTCCCGAGTTGTTTTGTCGGGAATCCCCTAGCCAGTAGCACCCAAACGGCACGAGATCCTCAACAAAACACTTTGAGGATGACGGCGTGGAGCCAATGACAGAATAAAGAAACTTTCTAAACTAGATTAACTGATCCATCATTGATGACAGCTGCTTACGCCAATGTACAGTATTCAAACCCGACACTTCTTCCGCACTGGATTTATCAATTACCGAGAAAACAGGCCGTTTAGCGGGTGTTGGATACGCAGTAGCGAGAATAGGAAGCACAGGAATAGTCTTGCTGAGCAAGCCCTTTTCTAGGCCAAGCTCTTGTATCGCAATAGCAAAATCATACCAAGAGGCAACACCGGCATCAGTCCAGTGATAAGTCCCCGTCACTTCAGGTTTGTCTGCAATAATCCACCACCATTGCGCTAACCCTCTCGCCCAGGTTGGCGTGCCAACTTGGTCATCTACATTACTCATCTCGTTAACAATATCTTGTTCGTAACCAAAAAATCTGGCGCAATAAACAAGATCCTTTTTCCTTTTAAATATTTCATCAGTGTCTCTTTTGCGAAATCTACAAAAGTCTACTTATAAAGCCCTTTAGACTTTAGCTCCAAAATAGACTTTTCATATAAATCTTCTTTCACTGATTGTTTAGCAACCCAGTCAGTGAACAGTTTCATACCCGCATCGAAGTCTATTTTGGCCGCAAAGCTGATTTTAGAATTAATGAGTGATAAATCAGCAAAGTTGTGCCTAATATCTCCAACTCTATAATTACCAGAAACAGAAATACTTGAATTAGACTTATAAATACTCTTTAACGTCGCAGCAACAGTCATTACATCAGTTGCGACACCCGAGCCGACATTGAATATTTGATAGTCAGCCTCTTTATTGAATAAAGACAAAACGATAGATTCAACAACATCGTCTATATATACAAAATCCCTACTTTCTAATCCATCTTCGAATATATTGATATCGTTGCCATTCAAAATTCTAGTTGAAAAAATAGACAATATACCTGTATATGGATTAGATAATGACTGGCCGGCACCATAGACATTTTGGAATCGAAGTGAGACGGTAGGAATACCAAGTGATTTACCGGTAATCATAAACATTTGCTCTTGCACTTGCTTGGTCACACCGTAAATTGATGAGGGATGAATTTTACTTTTCTCATCAGTCGCTAGCAGCTTAACATTTGACTGACAAATAGGGCATTTGACTTCAAAGTCCCCCTTTTCCAACATTTCATCATTACGCTCTACAGGGTATACTTCACCGTGCTCAAAACAGTGATACTTTCCTTCTCCATATATAGAGCGTGATGACGCTATGATCATTTTTGATACACCATGGGGATTATTAGCAAGAAAATCTAAAAATATTGAACTTCCACCGACATTAACATCACTGTAACGCTTGATCTGGTACATAGATTGACCAGTCCCCGTCTCAGCTGCTAGATGGATGACAGAATCCACACCCACAAGTGCCTTTTGCCAATCGGATTCATTCTCGACATCACCTTTAACAAAAGTAACCTTGTCTTTAATTGCCATATATAACGGCGAACTTTCTGGATCTGCACCATGAATTTGAGGTGATAAGTTATCTAAGACTGTCACGGAACATCCTAGATCTAATAAACGCAATACCAAGTTTGATCCTATAAAACCAGCACCGCCCGTAATTAAAACATTATTTTTCATTTAGCATAAACCCTCTTAAAATATTACATAAAATTTCCTAAGGAATCTGTTCGTTTCCAAACACCTTTATCAACCACCTTGTTAATGAAAAAGTACAGAACACAGCAGGCTAAAATGAGTTTATCCGCTCGTGACACTGAACTGCAGTAATTACTTCGGGGATAGTACGCCTTGAAGTTATCAATCAGCACCAAACAGATCCCTTGTGTAAACTTTATCTGCAACGTCAGCTAACTCTTGTGCCATACGGTTCGGCACAATCACATCAGAAGTTGCTTTAAATTCATCCAAGTCAGTTAACACTTTAGAATTGGAAAACTCAGTTTCTTTAAGCACAGACTCAAAAACAACCACTTCAATACATATGTCTTTCCGCACCTGTTTTTGCTGATTAAATTTTCGGCAAAAATAGGTGCGGAAAGACAGTTAAATTGATTTTGAGACTACTAACGAGAACACTAATAACTTAATTATTATCTTGCTTTTTTATAAGCAAGTTTAACTAAGCTAGAGGGCAATAAATGAAATAATATTCGAGAATAAATCAGTACAACATTTCTAAGAGAAAATTTTCCAAGAGCAAACATATTACTTGTTCGAATGCGCACTTCACTCAAAGCTTTATCTATTCCTTTCCGGCGTTCAATCGTATTTTCGTTAAGGCGGTAATCGAGAAGAACTTCATTAATATTACCAAATCTATAGCCTTTTTTTAGAAGATTAAACCAAAGCGCCATATCCTCAGTAAATGCAGTATCTGTCGGGTAACGATTACCATCCGTAAAGACCGATGAACGAAACATTACCGATGGATGGATGAATGGACAGCGTGTTACACTAAAGTCCAATAACTCCTCATGAGTTTTTGGTAGATGCTTTTCATCAAGCGCGTATGTTGCACCAAACTCTCTACATGATGTTCCACACACATCTATATCTTGGTTATTTACAAAAAAATCAACTTGTTTTATAAGCCGCTCAGGTCTTGAAATGTCATCACTATCCATTCTTGCAACATAACTAAAAGAACCATCAAGAACAACAGTATCAATAAGTTTATTTAGTGCATTCGCTAATCCCGAATTTTGTTCAGAAATTAAAAGTATGACATTTCCATTCTTAGATCTAATACAAGACAAATACTCATCAATTTCTATTGGCACCGCTCCATCCCGATAGATAAATAGAGTTAACTTATTGAATGTTTGCGTCAATATGCTATTAATAGCATCTTTAAGATATTCGAGTGAATCAGAACGATACACACTCATGATTACAGCGACTTTATACATTTAATCCTCAAAATATTTTTAATGGGTTTATCCCCAAAACTTTGTATGCCTATAGCATGAAAATAAATTTGTTACCGAAAGGCTAATAGAGGTAATAACCCCTGCACCGATACGGCCATATATTGGAACAAAAAATGCATCTAAAAACGCACTTATTATAGCGGAAAATGACGTTATTGTGTAACTCGCGTTGCAACGTCGTCATCTTTCTAATTGCCCATATCCAGCACGCATATTTACTAGCGGCTATTGAATATTATGAAAAATAGCGCCATTTTTCAGCATTATTACCTAAAGGTAATAGTCTTCAAACCACATTATTTTTTGGTAACTATCAGCGACTAGAACGGCACTCTTTTTATACATCACGGCAGGATGGTTTGAAGGTTTTTTCTATTTCACAAAACGATTACTTTCATGATGATTTTCAGGAATTTTCCGATATAAAAGCACATTGTCTTTATCCCATTAAATTCGCTTACCCGAGAGCCGCAAATATCAACATCGCCATTCTCAAAGACTGCCAATTACTTTTCAAATCTTTCTAGACTAGCAATACCATCAGTATCCATTCGAGTTATGAATTCATTAGAACAATGCATTAAACCTAAATTTAACGCATCACCTAAACTCACGCTAACCTTTATGTCAAAGATCTTTGAAATACCAGCTAATTTCATTGCATAAAAATCACACCAAAAAAGCTACTTTAAATTTACATTTTATTATTTATTATTTATTATTTATTCTTTATTCTAAGATATAAAGCCAAATGTTTTTCACACATCGAATGTAAAGAAAAGTATTTCAAATACAAACCATATGATTTTTCCTGATAATAATCAGGATTATGCATAATCTCTTGTATGGCCTTCGATAATTGTTGAATATTATCAGGTTCAAATAATTTGACATCTTCAGGTACAAAGTATTCTTTATAGATCGGGAGATTTGAGCAAACTAAAGGTAGACTTTGGCTTAAAGCTTCAAGCATAGCTAAACCAAACCCCTCCGAATATGAACACATAATAAAAACATCGAAATACTTATAATAATCGATGGAGTTGGTTTTAAATCCGAGAAGTATAAATCGTTCTTCTAAGCTAAAATCACTTATCAACTTTTCTAGCTCCTTCCTTTCCTCACCTTCCCCAATTAGAATTACAGCGTAATCATCATTATCTTTTAAAAAACGAGCTAATTGTGCATATCCCTTCCTTTTAATTAATAAACCACAACTCCCTATTACCTTGTATTTATCTTTTAGATTTAGAAGCACCTCTGATTCAGAAACATTTTGTATTTCTCTTTTTTTTATTCCGTATGGAATAATTTCAAATTTAGCAGAGTGATGAAAAAGGTTTTGGTAATAATTTTTCATATCGAGAGAAGACACGATAAAATTTCTATTACCAACTAAAGAAAAATACCATAATTTAGCATAAATAAATGCCCTTAGTTTTGGATAAAGAAATCTAAGATCTATAGGGAAATAGTTATGCATAGACACAACTAGTTTACCACCCAAACGCTTTCTATTAAAAAAAGCAAATAGATCTGGTTTTAACATAGTTGTATGAACAATATCAAAATGAGAAAAATCGACTTTATCAAAAAAGCCAATCTTCCTTACAGGGGCATCAAAATCAAGAATACCAAGACTTGATTTCGTGTCGTTAAAATAGAATATTTCAACACTATCGACAATATCAATTAAGCCTTCAACTAGATACTTAGTAAATACACCTGGCCCTTTATTTTCTAACGATGGGATAATAAGAGCAATTTTCATCCTTTTCACCTTCTAGTTTTTATTTTATATGTTGCTTAAATCAATAAACGACAAAAAGCACATTTGCTAATAGGGTATTCTAGTCAAAATTATTTCCATCTAATAACAACATCGCAGATTGTAGTCCTCAGATAAATATTTAATTTTTCAATTGACCAATTGTCAAATAGAGCTTTTAAGCCTATATAAACATCGGTTAAATAAATATTGCGCATTATAGGGAGAAATAAAAGCGGACATAAAAGCAAAACAAAACTTAACCAAAAACAGGTCACTTGTAACAGCTTTAGATAGAAAAAACTGGGATAACTTATGTATTTTTTCCATTAGAGGTGAACTTTTCATAGCTATCTCGAAAGATTTATCCGTATAAGTATCATGACCATCTTGTTGTTTTCTTTCTTTATATAATTTTTTCACATAATTAATTGCTTTGGCTTGCTTAAGTCCTTGAGTCGATCTCGTATTTCCCCCTCTAACTCGCACTTTGTAAAGAAATTCAGGGTGATTGCTAAACAAATATCCTTTTGTCATAAGCCTAAGAAGAAAATCATAATCTTCAACCGTATCTGCCCTATAACCATTCAATTCATCATAAACTTCTTTTTTGGCAAGCCAAATATGCAAAACAGGGCTTGTTAATAAAATAGTCTTGCGTATTTTTTCGAAATCAGAGGGCATTGCTGTTCTGCTAAATTCTTTCCCTTCTTCATTAATTCCAATATGTGAAGAACCGACAAGCGAGTATTCAGGATTTGTCTCTAAGAATAAAACCAGTTTTTCAATACGGTCTCGAATGCTAACATCATCACCGTCCATTCTGGCCACATAAAAACCAGTTGCCTTAGTTAAAGCAAAATTTAAGGTTTTAACTATTCGAGAATTTTTCTCGTTCTTAAATAGCTTAATTCGCTGATCGAATAGAGCCCAGGCCTCTAGTTTTTTATATGTTCCATCAATCGAAGCATCATCGACAATAATGATTTCTATATTTTTATACGACTGATTAACAATACTCTCTATTGCTTCATCAATATAGTTCTCAACATTATATGTTGGAATCAACACCGAAACTTTTTTAGTTTCCATCAATTCTACTTTTCCTTTCTATTAGAATTATAACTGCAAAAACAGCATATAAATAAGGGATGGCATGGGGGGCCAAAGACATTCCAGTTAAGATAAATGGAAACATAATAAATGAGGTTTGCTTATAGGATGAAAAAAAACAGTCAATCCAAAAAAGGCTTAGCAAAGTAAAGCCGATCAAACCACTTTCAACGACATGTGTGATTATAAAATTGTGCGCCCCCATTCCAAATAGCAGCTTTGTATTACCGTAGCCGACCCCAAATAACAGGCTAGAGAGATTGCTTTCAGTCAAAAATGTTACAAATAAATCAATCAAATGAAATTTAGATTGAAAACTACCATCAGAAGCTATATACGATAATCCAATAATAAAGGATGCTATTACAACCAAATAAAACAACATTTTTAATACTTTACTTTTCTTATTAAAAATGTAAAAAATAACAATGAAAAGCAAAACACTTAAAATGGCAGCCCTAGATATAGAAAGTAAAATTACAATAAAAAGTAATGAAGATTCCAATTTAAGCTTTTCTTTAAATCGGCGCTTTAAATAAAAGGCCAAAAAAAACAAAACAAGAGCAAAAGTTGCAACGAAGTTTGAATCTTGGTACATCACGCTGTTGAGTTTGAATGGATAAAAAAACTGATCTTCAACACTTCGATAATCGAACCCACTTTCGAGAATATAGATAGGATGGGTTAATCGATAATAAGCTTCAAATAAAAGCAAAGGAATTGAAATTTGCACAAGTCTTTTTAACAATATCACCAATTTCTGATACTGAAAATCATGCGCAAGCAATAACACAAGAATGAAGTACCCGATTGACATCAATACATTGATCACTGAGCTAATATCAGCATCTAAAATGGTTTGAGAGATCAAAAGATAAATAAAATAGACTAGAGGTATTGCTGTAATTCGACCTATGTATAATTCTTTTGTCAGCACTAAATGAGAAGCATATAGAACAAAAGCAATTATCATTGTAAAATAGATAGGGCTTAATGGTAGTTTGGTAATATACAATCCACTTGAAACAACCAAAACATATGTAGCCAGATGCTTTATATCAACCGCTAAATAATTCATTAACCCAACTTTTTACTGTATGATTTTGAATGGAACTAGACGCAGTAGGCGATGGAAAATCTTCGAGGGTATTTAACTCATCTAGAAAAAATACATTATTGGCATCGTAGAATTTTTCTTTTTTAATGTTTTTATTGTTAGTTATTAGTTTCTTCCCTGCGCCAAGCGCCTCGAATGTCCTTATTGTCAATCCACTTTGCTGTTTATGTGCAATATCGACAACAAATCTACTTTTATGCAGAAGTTCAGCAACTTCCAAAATACTTACACCTTTAAATATCACATCAGATAATGTAACTCCGGCAAAGTCGTTGTCAAATAATTTGCATTTTAAATAATTAAATAAACTAATATAAAGTTTGAAGTAACAAGTCATGTTGTTTTCTTTTGCGTACTCTTTTATTTTACTCAATTCTTTATGCCGATCGCCATGAAAAACCCCGATAAAAAAGAAATCGAATTCAATAGTCGTATTTGCTTTTCTTTCAAATAGGTCAATATAAAACAATGGATGGTAAATAAACCCATACTTATTTGCATCATCTCGATCAAAGGTAAAAACAGAATCAAAGTATTGCTGGATTACTAATGTGTTAGGGTTATTTAACACTGAATCCCATTGATATAAAACTTTATTTTTAATGCGGATTTTATTAAGTAAACACTCAAAGAATTTCGTATTTAAAAATTCACCTTTAATGATAAGCAAAATATCATAGTCTTGCTCTACACTTTCAATCAAAGCCTGCAGGTGCCTTTTATGTAGATATACACAGACTGCTGGGGCAACAAGCTGCAATAAACTTAGGAATCGCGATTTGTTTTTTTCAGGGTAAAAATCTACAATACCTCCTTGCTCTTCGATCGCTGACTTAATATGTTTTTCATAGCCATTAAACAATGGCGCAATAAATAATATTTTTTGGTTTTTTAAATTCAACTAAGTATATCCAATAGGGTTGTGTTAATTCTTGATTTAATTGTTCACGAAAATTTGTTGTCATTCGATAATTTTATTTTAAGACAGATTAGAAATCTCAATTCAAAAAGAGTCCGGCACTATCCGTACGACGCCATTCTTTAAGACTCTCATCATACCTTTTTATAATTCTTGCAGGTATGCCAACTATTACACAATAATCAGGAAAGACGCCCCGCACTACCGCATTGGTACCAACCACACAATGCTTGCCTAAAATGGTACCTGCTTGTATCTTTGCTCCACTGCCGATAAAGCAGTTATTGCCAATTTTTGTTTTTTTTACAATCAGAGGTTGCTCTCCGATAGGCATCTCTAAATTTTGATATCCATGATCGGTATCTTGAATCATAACATCAAAAGAAATGAGTGTATTATCACCGACAGTCAATTCACCTGCAGCCGTTATGTGGCAGCGCTGCTGAATAGAAACACCATTACCGAGAATAATAGAGGGGTTAAAGTTCTGTTCGCCATAATTATGTACAGCTTCGATTCGCGCAGCATCCCAAATAATGACTCCAGCCCCGAGACTGATAAATTCAGGGGTTAAAAACAATGGTTTTCTAATAACACATTTACGCCCCAGCTTCCTAAACATATATTTATAAATAGTTAATGTTTTCAATCTAAAATACAAATTTTCGACATACTGAATTTTTCTTGAAAGAGGCCATGAATAAAAACGTTTAGCTTTAGTTAGTATTTTGTAAACAAGCATATTTATTGACCCCGTAACCCAATATATAATTTAATCTTTTTTCAATGTTATTCCAAAGCTCTTGACTCTCTTTACTTTTACTAACTAATTGCATTTTTACTAGCAACTCTTCGATAGTGCTAAAACCATCATCTAAGACATCAACGGCATTATCTGCATCTTTATCTTTATATCTTAAGGATACACAGTTATTAATATAGCTGTCATAATAGGCAGTCGAATTATACGAAATCGAACAATCATAGCACCCAGTATTTAATAACTCCTGGATTGTTCCCGAAGGTGCCATATTGAAACCATGCTCACTAGCCAGTATTGCATATTTGTCCACAGATAATGAAGGATGAGGTTTAAAGTCGATTTCTACATCTAATGGCATTTTTGCTAGTAACGAGATCAAAGCAAGGTTATTTGTATCAAAAAGTGCTCTAGCGAATAAAACTAAAATCCGAATTTTACTATTATTGTTAATTAGTACAGTTAAAGGGCTTATTTTTTTGGGATAACCAGCAACAACAAGCCTACTTTCATCTATACCATATTTAATAAATTCATCTTTCGTGTACTGTCCCCAGCAAAGTAACTTATCTGCAATCAAATTATCATAGGTTATTGCATCAATGGGCGGTGTATCAAAAACAAAATACAGACCATGCTGAAGCGTGTAGGTTGGTATGTTTTGCTTTTGGAAATAATAATCAAGGATTGCTTCATCATTTAAATTGCTGCAAAAGGAACAAAATGATCTAATACTCGAGCTATTTTGTTTTTCCAAATAATCAATAACATTAAAGCAATATATCATTGTTGTCATTAGCGAGACTTTGGAAGAGAAGTCTAATTCAACATTATTAAAAAAAACCAAACGACAAGCTATAACTATATTTTTAAAAGAAATTGTGCGACTTCTTTTTATAGATGACAAATCTAATAAAGCGCTTTTTATATTCGTCCTGACATATTTCAAAAGTTCATAATAATCCGCGCGATTATAATTACCAATAGAGAACAGTATTTTATCTTCTTGGGCAATATCAATTTTTCTTGTTGAAAACAGGTTAATTAACTGTCTTACATTAAAAGACTTTTTTTTATAAACCAATGCGATAATATCAACGGCTAAAACATTCTGTATCGGATAACCTTTATAATCAAAAGCCAATGATGCTTTGACTTTTTTATGTTTTTCAAATAATGAAATCAAATTAATTCCTTGAGTTTTTGAACGGAAAAACCGTTATAAAACAGCTTCATTTGTATTACTAAAATTACGATATAAAAAACCATAGAAACAAAAATAATGCCTATGATTGAATCAGTTATACCAATTAACAGGTATTTCAGCGATAGACTTATTAATAGCGACAAAACTAACGATGTAAAATATATTCTGAGCGGAAAGTAACTAAAGAATGCACGCTTTAAGCGTTTATTGATATCCTTTATTAATAGCAGTGCACCGAAATAATTTAAAAAAGTCGTGGTAATTGCGGCACCCAAAATCCCAAATTTTAAAATCATTACATAATTTAACACAACATTTAGAACTGTAATAACTACGGTATTTTTAAACAGCTCTTTTTCTAATCCAATAGCGCCCATTACCCCGCCAAATATAACAACAGCCCGGAGCCACTGGAACATGTATATCTGAAAGACAATAATTGCAGGACTATATTTTATTCCAAAAAAATCAATAATAATTTCTTCTGCAAATACCAAACAAAAAATAACAATTGGAACCAATAAAATTGTTGCTTTTTCTATTGATAACTTCCAAGTTTCTATAATTTCTTCAAGCTGATTTTCTCTAAATAATTTAGAAATAATTGGGATCATTACAGTTAAAAGTGAGCCCGTTACCACACTAATAAAGGGAATTTGAAATGCGCCGATTTTCAGACTGGCATATTCTGTGGCAGACAACATAATTGAAACCATTAATTGGTCAACATAGCCATTTAAAACACCTATCAAAGCGACAGAAGCCATTGCCACTACATACTTAAGTTCCACCCGATACATAAACTGGTATTTTATTGTAACTAAAAAATATTTTAAATTTTTCTTAACAAGTAACAGAAATAAAACAGAATTAAATATAACGGTTGTTAATAATATATATGCAATATTGGGGTTTATGATCACAACAAGAACACTGCATATCACGCTAACAAGCTGTATTGTGGTCGTCAGGTATAAGTATGATTTTAATTGGTTTGTTACGGTGCTTAAATTCTTAAAGAACTCAATCGACGAATTACTGACAAATAATATAACAATCAAATAACTGAGGTTATTTATATACTCATTACCTAATTTAATAGACAGTTGATTATCAAAAAACAACAGTAAGCAAGAGCCTACAAAAAGCAATAACAACTGAAAAATAAAAAATCGCTTAAACACCGAGATTTTTTGAGTATATGCTTTTGATTGCCCATAAAAATAACTGACAGCAACTGGAATACCCGCACTAAAAACCATTGTTAATAATCCAGCAACTAAAATTAACTGCTGATACTGTCCGAATTCATCTGCAGATAAATACCTGGCTAAGACCACGAAAAAAACCATTGAAAATGCTTTTTTTAGTGCATCCTGAATCATTAAATATTTTGTTTTATGCACAACTCACTCTCAACCGAATTTTTATTTTAGTTAAATAATTATTATTACAAGTTCACTTGATGAATACAGTTTTATTGGGAGCAATCAATGAACAGATTAAATTTTATTTCATACTTGATTTGATAAACTTTTTTTAAATTCATTAATCATTAATCTCAGATCATTCAAGACATTTTTTGGCTGATATTTTATTTCTCGTTGGATAGCTGAAATGTCATTCTTAGGAAACGCTTCATCTACACTCCCTAAATGCCAATCGATATTACAGCCAGTTTCCTGGCTTAATATATCAGCAATTTCACCTGCAGATGTATTCATTCCAGAGGCAACATTAAATATCTTTTGACTCAACTTAGCTTTTGCCGCTAACTGGCATGCGGCATCGGCCACATCAACAACCGAAACATAATCTTTTTCATATTCAGGTGTTACATACATATCAACTTGTTTATTATTAATGGCATTACGTGTAATGGCCGGAAGAAATAACGGACTATTTAAAGCTAATCCATAAACATTTGACAGGCGAATAATAACAACGTCTTTATCACTCAATAAACACAACTCTTCGGATACCAGCTTAGTCAGATTAAATAAACGGCGTTTATCAGCACTTAATACACTAAGATCATCATTTTCAGAAGCTTTTTCCTGTCCCATATAAAGACGCGTTGACGATATATACAGCAACTTTTCAAAATCGGACTTTTCTAAGATCTCTGCCAGCAATAGTGAATTTGACTTAAATACCTGTAGAGGATCGTTTTGACAATCACCGTAACCGGCACAATCAATAACAATACCTAAACTTTGTGTAAATAAACGTTCATCATTTATTTCCGGAACAAAAACAGAATGCCCGCCCATTTCTAACTGTTTAACTATTTCGCTACCAATAAAACCCTGCCCGCCTACAACTGTATAATTAGCCATTTTATTTCCATCCGTTCTTTATTTTGTCTTCAATTTCGAACAACCTTGGTTGTTTTATATCTTTATCAGATAACAGAGGATCACTGTTTGGCCAGTCAATTGATAAATCAGGATCATTCCACAACAGTCCAGATTCATCGGACGGATCATAATAATCCGTACATTTATACTGAAAGTCAGCACTTTCGCTAATCACACAAAAACCATGTGCAAAGCCGGGTGGCACCCAAAACTGTAGTTTATTTTCACTTGATAAAAGTATACTTTCCCAACAACCGAAGGTTTCTGAATCAGGACGTAAATCAACCGCAACATCAAACACTTCTCCTTGCGTCACGGATACAAGTTTTCCTTGAGGTTTATATTTCTGAAAATGCAGACCGCGCAGTACATTCTGCTCAGAGCGAGAACGATTATCCTGCACAAATTTCTGCGTTATACCAGCAAGCTGTGCATAACGTTCTTCCTGAAATGTTTCCATAAAGAAACCACGATCATCACCAAAAATCGTTGGCTCAATAATCACGCATCCTTTTAACTTAGTTTCTATTACTTTCATTAAACATCCTGTGCAATGTTTTTTAGATACTGACCATATCCTGTTTTAGACAACTTGGCAGCCTGCTCTAATAATTTCGCTTTAGTTAACCAGTTTTGGTTGAAAGCTATCTCCTCTAAACAAGCCACTTTTAAACCTTGACGATGTTCAATCGTTTGTACAAATTGACCAGCTTCAAGCAGTGAATCATGTGTGCCAGTATCAAGCCATGCAAAGCCACGACCTAATAACTCCACTTTCAAATCGCCACGTTTCAGATAGGCAATATTAATATCAGTAATTTCTAGTTCACCTCTGTCGGATGGCTTAATGGATTTGGCAATCTCAACCACATCATTATCATAAAAGTATAACCCTGTTACCGCATAATTTGATTTGGCTTTTTTAGGTTTTTCTTCAAGGCTTAATGCATTACCATTTGTATCAAATTCAACCACGCCAAAACGTTCAGGATCACGCACTGGATAACCAAATACTGTCGCTCCACTTGTACGCTTGGTAGCGGCTAACAATTTATCAGAGAAATGCTGACCGTAAAAAAGATTATCACCTAACACTAAAGCAACACTGCCATCACCGATAAACTCTTCACCGATAATAAATGCTTGCGCTAACCCATCTGGAGAAGGTTGTTCGGCATAACTTAAATCAATACCAAATTGGCTGCCATCCCCTAACATTCGCTTAAAACTAGGCATATCGTCAGTTGTTGATATGATTAATATTTCTCTTATGCCCGATAACATCAACACAGACAGAGGATAAAATATCATTGGCTTATCGTAAATTGGCAGTAACTGTTTAGATACCCCCAATGTAATGGGGTGTAAACGGCTACCTGAACCGCCCGCAAGTACTATACCTTTCATTATATTATGCTCCCAAACGTTCGCGTTGATAAGAACCATCCTGCACGCGTTTACACCAATTGTTATTCGCTAAATACCAGTCAACAGTTTTTCTTAGCCCAGTTGCAAAAGTTTCGGTTGGTTTCCAGCCAAGTTCACGTTCTATTTTGCCTGCATCAATCGCATAACGAAGATCATGACCGGGTCTATCCGTTACAAAAGTAATTTGCTCTTTGTAATCGGTTTGTTGTGGTACCAATTCATTTAATATTTCACAAATAGTTTGAACCACTTCGATATTTTGTTTTTCATTATGACCACCGATATTATAGGTTTCACCGATCACGCCTTCACTAACCACTTTATATAATGCACGTGCATGATCTTCTACATATAGCCAATCGCGAATTTGATCGCCTTTGCCATATATCGGCAGAGGCTTGCCTTCAAGGGCATTTAAAATAACCAGCGGGATTAATTTTTCTGGGAAGTGGTACGGGCCGTAGTTGTTTGAGCAATTCGTAATAATGGTTGGTAAACCATAAGTACGTAACCAAGCTCTTACTAGGTGGTCGCTTGATGCTTTAGAAGCAGAATAAGGGCTACTTGGCTCATAAGAGGTGGTTTCGGTGAATAGGTCTGTTGTTCCTTCTAAATCACCATACACTTCATCTGTCGATATGTGATGAAAACGAAAACTTAGTTTTTGTTGTTCATCTAACCCTGACCAATACTGCCGAGTCGCTTCAAGCAGGGTGTAGGTACCGACAATATTTGTTTCGATAAAGGCAGCTGGACCATCTATTGAACGATCAACATGAGACTCCGCAGCTAGGTGCATAACAGCATCTGGTTTGTGCTCCGCAAAAACACGATCTAATTCTGCGCGGTCACAAATATCAACTTGTTCAAAAGCATATTTAGGATAATCAGAAACGAGTAATAATGACTCAAGGTTTCCAGCGTAAGTCAGCTTATCAAGATTAACCACTGAATCAGTTGTATTTTCGAGGATATTTCTTATAACGGCAGAACCAATAAATCCGGCACCACCTGTAACTAATATTTTCATTTTTTACCTATCAATTTATTATAAATAATAATATTTTGGGTTGTTAATTCTCTCTGAATATCTGCTGATATATCATCAGATATGGACTCAATGTCAAGCAGATTAGCAAATACATAAATTCGTGTTCTTAAAAATAATTCAATACTTTTATGCTAAAGAACTTTATTTACCCATCCAGGTACCACCAACACAAAGCACACTAGGTAAAGATAAATAATCTTTATAATCAGCTTCAGTTACGCCACCTGTCGGCATAAACTTCATTGTATGATAAGGACCAGACATAGCTTTTATAAACTCAACACCGCCAACTATTTTTGCGGGGAATACTTTTACAAGAGATACACCTAAGCTCATCGCCTGCTCAACTTCACTTGCTGTAGCTATTCCGGGTATAAAAGGGAATTGCATTGCTTTAGCTTTATTTACTATTTCAGGATTCAAACCAGGAGCAACACCAAAATCAGCTCCAATTTCGATACATTTTTCTAGTTGTTCAATGGTTAAGATTGTACCCGCTCCGACCTTAACATTCGGATAAGTTTTTTTAGCAAGCTGAATGGCTTGAAATGCACACTCAGTCCTTAATGTAATTTCTAAAACGTCAAACCCATCACTAAGCAGTTTTTCAATTTTACTTGGTAGAGCTGTAATATCATCAACAACCAATACTGCGATGACTTTTTTATAAAGATATTCCATAAATTCCTCTACAGTGTTTCCTTGATGATATTAATGACATCTTGTTTATTATCTTGAAATTCAGATGGTGATACATATCCCCATTTTGCTTGAACTAACTTAATATTTTTTATCCACTTGCATGCATCTAAATGCTTTCTCGAATCATCAATAAATATGGCATTCTTTATATTTTTACTGGTTATTATTTTATCAATCAAATAGGACTTACATCCATATTCTTCATAATCTTTGGTATCATAAATTTCAACATTTCTAGAGACACCATTAAATTTTAATAAGGCATCGACTGTTGCCTTATCTTTTGTGGTAACGATACATGTGTTTTCATTCTCATCCAAAATGCTCAACATCTCATCAACACCATCATATTTATGGTTAAAACTAAGCCAGTTATTCCAATCGTTTGTTCTTAACTCAGCTCTTACATCAAAAAATTTCTGCATAAACGCCATTGCATTTTGGCTAGGCTGGCCTGGTAAATAATTATTAAATTGCTCGTGAATACCTTTATCTATTGCATCAAGCAGGTAATAATAATTCCACGCAGGCCCTATTAAATATCGTTGAGACATGAATTTACTAGCGTGTTTCGACTCTAAATCAATATCATTAAGGTTTTTTGCCTTTCCGGATGTGATCATCGAAACAGCATATGCCTCATTTGCAGAATCAAACATTACGCCATCAAAATCAAAAAACACATACCCGGTATTATCTTCTTTTTTCTCTAACAAGTTGTTTTTGTTTATTTTTAACGTTTCGTACAGTTTCTCTGCTAAATAAAAATCTAATTCAGTATCAATATCGACACTTTCAATTTCATCAAGTACAAAGAAAATAGGTTTTTCTCCGATTATATTCTTCTTTTTATGCATTACTTCTCTTGGAAGTATTGATATTGCAAAATTAAGAGCCACAATATCAGGAAGATCCTGTGATCTTGGTTGATTTTTTGTGTCGTAATTTATTGCTTCTCCATCTTTCCAAAGAAACTCTTTAATTGGATGGCATGAGGCTAGAGAGTCATTGGTCTCAAGGCTAGAAAAATATTTACTGATTGCTTCTTCATAATTTTCAGCTTCAGCCAATGGATTTGTAACATTCGCATACATAATATGAGCCGAATCTGTTACTTCCGCAAAATGTTGGTATACCTCACTCATACCAACTTCACTACTTGCATATTTTTCTTCTCTTTTTATAGCTGTAACGCCATTCTTTCTTGCTATTTCAAGCATTTTATCGCAATCTGAATTTACGATAATTTCATCTAATTGTTTTACTTTCTTCAATTGATTTATTTTAATTTCTAGTAAATTGGAATCTGCAAATGGTCTTATATTCTTGTTTTTTACCCGCTGAGAACCGGCCCTTACAGCGATTAATGCAACCAAGTTTTTCATAAAAATTCTATCCTTTGTTAAAATCACAAAAAAGTAAAACGGGTTCAAAGTTATCTATATATTTTAGGCTTAACACAGTGCCATTCGGATCACCCATTAGTTAGTTCAGGTCGAGCAGATATGTAAGTTTCCTTGGCTTTTTTTTACAAGTAACGGGATCAGGTCTTTCATTTTGAATCCCCCTCAAGGCTAAATCATGAAGCATCTAACCCTGTATGGACTTGATTAATATGCTTTGTACTTCTATTCGCCCGTTTTTATTTTCTTTTAATACTGCTTTAAATTGTTTATCTGCATTTAATAAGTTGAGCGTATTATGCCGTACTATTGCATAGTTTTCAGCAGAATTTATCCTCGACAAAATAATTCGAGGATGACGGAGGGACGAACCTCGAGGATGACGTTGGGCAAAAGTCGAGGACGACGCGGGTAAATATTTACAGCCCTATTACAACGTCTTGCACAAATGGCGTTAGCTTTTTGGCCAGCGCTTGTTTCGCCTCATTATCACCGTGCACAAGAATCACTTTTTCCGGTTTATGGCGAATGCGTTTTATAAAGTTCACTAAATTGCTTTGGTCTGCATGGGCGGAGTAGCCTGAAATAGTATGTACTTGCGCATTTATCGCTACCTTTTGGCCATCGATATAAACATAGCCGCCTTCTTTATCGGCGTAATGCTGAATGTCTCGCCCTGTTGTGCCTGCCGCTTGATAACCTACAAATAAAATATCTGTTGTTGCTTCATCTAAAAATCGTTTTAAGTAATTGACGACACGACCGCCTGTGCACATGCCACTTGCGGCAATCACAATGGCGGCTTTATCGCGTTTAGCCAGGTAGTCAATGACCTGCAGATGCTCTTGATGCGTATCAATGGTATATAAGCTGTCAAAGTTTAACGGTTGGCGCCCTTGGCTGACCCGTTTTTTGGCTTCGTCATCCCAGAGGTTTTGAAAGTGCCGATAATGTTTGGTAAATTTTGCGGCCATGGGTGAGTCAACTATCACCTCGATATTGGCTATTTTTTTGTTTTTCGAACGCGCGATTATCTGCTCAAGTTCATATAATAATTCTTGTGTGCGTCCGATGCTAAACGCGGGAATAATGATAATGCCATTGTCTGCAACCGCTTTAATTAATACTTTTTCTAAGCTTTGGCTGCGCGCTTTACGCCCTTGATGTTCTTTATCACCATAGGTGCTTTCAATAACGACTATATCTGCTTTATAAGGGCTTTTAGGTGCCGCCAGTAAGGGTGAATAGGTTGCGCCGAGATCCCCCGAAAAGACTATACGTTTGGATTGTTTCTCTGCTGTTTTTACATCTATTTCGATATATGCAGAGCCCAATATATGGCCTGCGGGCTGAAACTTAACTTTGGCACTTGTCTGCCCTGCTAATTTAACTTTATGCCATTTTTTGTAAGGCACTGCGACAAGCTGTTGCTGCAATAGATTTAAACAGGCTTTAATAATTGATTCATTGCGCGTGACACCCACTTTAAGAGCATCTTCAATAACCATAGGTAATAGAGCGGCGGTTGCTTCTGTAGCAATAATCGGCCCTTGAAAACCTGCGGCTAGCAGATAGGGAATACGTCCGACATGGTCTATATGACAATGTGTGACTAATAACGCCTGCACTGTGCTGATATCAAATTCTATATTGAGATGACTCTCACCGTCACTGCTTTCCGAAATTTCCGCACCTTGAAACAAGCCGCAATCAATTAACAGGCTATTGTCTTTTTCAATCAGTAATTGATGACAAGATCCTGTTACACCTGAAACTGCACCGTGATGGATGATTTTCATTGTTATCCTTAACCAGCGTTTGATTTTTTGTATGCGGATTTTCGAAATTACTTTTCAGGTGCAGATAGTTCTCTTCTTCAGGCACGCTACCGCCCCTAGGTTCAACGCTCCTAAAGGCATATGGTTTATCTATTACTAAGTTTTGGCTAGCTTATAACGCTATAAAGTAAATATTTCTGCGTTATTTGTAAAACTGATAGTTCTGCTAAGTGTGAGCTGCGTCATTATAATTAAATGCTTTCAAAATGCCATATTTTTCACATGAGATTTCACTTCGTCATTCTCGAGGTGTTACTGGCTCTGAGATTCCCGATAGGACAACTCGGGAATGACGGTGGAGAGATTCTACTCGTCATCCTCAATGACCCTACTCCGTCATCCTCAAAGTGTTCTACTCCGTCATCCTCAAGGTGGTTTGTTGAGGAGCTCATTGAGTTTATGGTGCTACTAGGTCTGGGAACTGAGGGAGAAGAGTAAGGGGTGATGGGTAATGGGTAATGAGTAAGGAGTAATATTGCAAGATGTGGAGCATACGGGGCGCGGGGTTTAGCCCGCTTGCTAATGGTAAAGTACAAAAGAGTGAAGGGTGAAGAGTAAGGCGTGATGGGTAATATTGCTAGATGTGGGGGCATACGGGGCGCGGGGTTTAGCCCGCTTGTTAATGGCAAAGTGCAAAAAGGTGAAGGGTGAAGAGTAAGGCGTGATGGGTAATATTGCTAGATGTGGGAAATACGGGGCGCGGGGTTTAGCCCGCTTGTGCAAAACATGGCAGGCTAAAGCCTGCGCCCCAAAGACCAATCAAAACAATGCGGACTAAAGTCCGCGCCCCAGGACCAAGCAATAGCGCGGAGGTAAACTCGGGCTGCGGCTTTAACCCGCTTGTTAAAAAGGCTTCGAAAAACGTCAAATAATGAAGTTCACTACATTTCTATTTTGGTCGCTAGCAATTTATGAATATCATTGGCTATCATTTTAAATTCAGGGTGCTGTTCACTTAGTTCATGCAATATAGGTAAACAAGTGGACTTTGCGCTTTCCACTTCATGAACTATTTTTTCAATTTTATTTCTTGATAGTCCACAATGTTGTGTTGCAAATCGGTATAACACTTTCCATTTTGGCCAACGCTTTGAACCTGTTAAACTTAATGCCATCGTATCATTGGGTAAATAAGGCGTTGTGCTGACTATATCAAAAACGGGGGAAAAAGAGATTTTACACTGAGGGAGGCTGCCAAGTGTGTAACCTTGTAAGTTATCATATAGCACACCGTAATTTTTTAAATGGGCATCACCATTTCGAATACAGACATTAATCAAGGTCAGTTTAAAAAAGTCATATAAGACTTTTTGACGGTTTTCAACAGAGATAAATTGATTAATTGTATTAGCACAAGACTCCAAGCTTGCATCATATTTTTGCCTTGTGCTTTTTCCTTGCAACACGCAAAAATCTTCAAAACCAATCGGGTTCGAATTAGCATCAAGATCAAAGCGTCTGGTAACCAATAATTTACCATTATCACTCAGGTAAAACGGTGATGTTTCTAACCCAGCTTCTTTTGCTAAGGTTAAGCAGATAAACTCATTGCAGGCGAGTTCTGGGTACTCACCTCCCCAACTTTTAACAATATATGCTCCGAGTGGATAGGTTACTTTTTCATGTGAATTCTCTCTGTTTTTGAGATCCATTAACACTTTAGGCTGTACGCCCGCAACACCTGAGCGCATGGAAAATCGTTCTAACAATTGAGAAAACAAGCTGACGTCATTACTCGATAATATATCTTCTAATTCTAATGGCTGAGCATCATCTGGCCGCAATGGCTTACCTTCAAGGGCATAACGTACTGAGCCTATCTGAGTATTTCCGAGTAAAGCCAACACGGTTAGATCATCACTGCCAAATTGCTTTGCTGTTGCTTTTTCAATGGCGTTTCGTAAAAGCCCTTCTGGCATATTCATTTGAAAGAAAGGGTGCAAACTTTCATATTCATAGTTTTCTAAGCGAATGGGCATGGTTAAAGAGACCGCATAATTAGCATCTAAGGAATATGAATATAGGTGCTTACTCTTTATTTTTTGTATACGGCCAATTTTCTCAGCCCCACTATACACATCGATATTAGCCATCTAAATCCTTGTTATTTTGTGCGCCAAGCTGATCTAATGTAGGTAACCCGTTATCTTTTACCGCTAATGATTTATTAAATAAACCAAGGATCCTTTCAATTTTACGAATGCCAACATCGGAATAATCATCCCGCTCGATACTGCCAATAGTTGTTCTATTCAATCCTGCATATTCTGCAAGCTGTTGCTGACTCCATTTTTTTTTCTTTCTTTCCGAGCGAATTATTTTTGATATAGAAGATAAATTATACAAAATGCCTCCTCAGCAAGCGATTAGCACAACAGTAATGATGAGTATAATCACCAAAAAGTATAATAACAATGTTTTTGATGGATATAACCACCGAAAAGACAAGAAGTTAGCCCGCTTGCAAGGTGCAAAAGAGTGAAGGGTAAGGCGTGATGGGTGATGGCTAATGAGTAAGGAGTAATGAGTCATATTGATAGATGTGGGGCATACGGAGCGCGGGGTTTAGCCCGCTTGTTAATGGCAAAGAGCAAAATAGTGAAGGGTAAGGCGTGATGGGTAATGAGTAAGGAGTATTACAAAATGTGGTGAACACGGGCTACGGGCTTTAGGCCGCTTGTGCAAAACATGGCAGGCTAAAGCCTGCGCCCCAAGGGCCAACCAATACTAGAGGCATAGAATAAAGATAAACACGGGCGCGGGGTTTAGCCCGCTTGTTGGTATTATAATAAAAACAAGGCTTAATATTATTATTCTTTGCTTTTGTTCTAAACTTTACTGTCTCGCATCAATAATCAATTAGTTTCGGGAAACACTAATTATGATTTGTAAAAGCTTGTTTCATATTGATCAAATAAACACCATTCAGTTTGTAACATTCCGCACACAAGAAAGCATCGCCGACTACCTTCAAAAAAATATAACGGGTATAGAAAGAAGCACCTCAGAACTACAATTAAAACAAGATGATTTTTTAGATAATTCCAGCGCAGGTGCGTTGTTGAATGGTGAACTTATCACACAACTTCTAGCGTTTTTTAAATCTAAAAATACAATATATTATCACTTAATCGCAGTTTCTATTATGCCAAATCATGTGCATCTACTTTTTAAGCAGATCTTACCTCTCGTTAATATTATGCAAAAAACAAAAGGGGCCAGTGCTTTTTTAGTAAATAAGTACTGTCAGAGGAAAGGTATTCTTTGGGATCGCGGCTATTTCGACAAAGTAGTCCGAACAGAGAGGCAGTTTCAAATTACTTATCAATATATTAAAAATAATGCACTTAAGGCTGGATTAAAAGATGCTAAGCAGCGTTTTTATGGAATCTATGAGGATCAGTGAGTATAAAACAATGCTGGCTGAAGCCAGCGCCCCAAGGGTAACCAATGTGAGAGTCAAACTAAGGGGCGCGGGGTTTAGCCCGCTTGCTAATGACAAAGTGCAAAAAGGTGAAGGGAGAAGAGTAAGGGGTGATGGGTGATGAGTAATATTGATAGATGTGGGAAATACGGGGCGCGGGGTTTAGCCCGCTTGTTAATGGCAAAGTGCAAAAGAGTGAAGGGTGATGAGTGATATTGATAGATGTGGGAAATACGGGGCGCGGGGTTTAGCCCGCTTGTTAATGGCAAAGTGCAAAACAATGCTGGCTGAAGCCAGCGTCGCTAATAACAAAGAACAAAAAAATGCGGACTAAAGTCCGCGCCCCAAGGGCCAGTCAATAACAATGCTGGCTGAAGCCTGCGCCCCAGAAACAGTGAACGGACAGCTTATTTATAACTGTAGTTATAATATCCGTAACCATAAGCATTGCTGGCTTTTTTCTCGACGGCATTGAGGATAAAGCCTTTCACTTCAATACCCGCCATTTCAAAACGGTTTTTCGCTACTTCAATCTCTTTAACACTATTCAGACCGAAGCGCCCTACCATTAAGGTGGTTCCGGCCAGCGCGCCAACGATACTCGGGTCGGTTACTGCTAATACGGGCGGGGTATCGATTAATACTAAATCATATTCGCTTGATGCCCACTCTACAAACGCAGCAAAACGCGGATGCATTAACAGTTCAGAAGGGTTAGGCGGTATTTGCCCACGGGTGATTAGATCCAGATTTTCCACACCGGATTTTTTAATCACAGCTTTTGTCTCTAATTTACCGGAGAGCAGCTCCGACAAACCATTTTCCCATTCTAATCCGAAATAACGCTGCATATAACCTTTACGCATATCAGCATCGACCACTAATACTTTCTGGCCAGTTTTCGCCAGTACAGTGGCAAAGTTAACCGATATAAATGATTTACCTATGCTGGGTGACGGGCCAGAAATCATCACGACATTGTTTTTTGCTTCCATCATAGCGAAATGCAGACTGGTACGCAGACCTCGCAACGCTTCAATAGAAAGATCCGCCGGATTAGCTTCCGCCAGCAGTACATCATGTAGAGGAATATTCTTATGATGCTTGTGTTTCTTAAGTTTACTGTCCAATCCCATTTGCCACTCTGATTTTGGGATACTGGCATAAACAGGCAGGCCTAACGCTTCAATCTCATCCGGTGTTTCCACCCCTTTATGAAAAGCCGCGCGCAGTAATACAACTGCAACGGATAACATACCGCCGAGCAAGGTTGCCAACACCACAATTAGCGGTTTTTTCGGCTTAATGGGTCTGCCATAGGACTGTGCTTTATCTAAAATACGCACATTACCCACAGTGCCCGCTTTAAGTACACTCAGCTCCTGCACTTTGTTGAGCAGCTGAATATAGATCTGCTGATTCACTTCAACATCGCGCGTCATGCGCAATATTTCACGCTGGGTTTGCGGCAGGGCTTGTATCTGCTTATTTAAGCGCGCTTTTTCACCTAGCAGGACCTGGCGTTTATCGAGCAATGATTTATATGCGGGATGATCTTTGGTAAAGCGCTGACTTACTTCGCTCTCTTTAAAGGTCAGTTCATTTAACTGTGCTTCCAGTTCAACCATCACCTGCAGCGTTGATTTCGCTTCTAATCCTAAATCAATTGAATCATTGGCTTGACGGAAATTATTTAATATATCCTCAGCCGCAGTTAATTTCATCTTAATACTGGGCAGATGATCCTGCAAAAATTGCAGGCTTTGTTCTGCTTCTGCTGAATTACGCTGTACATTCTGTAGAAAATAGGTCTGACTGAGATTATTAAGAATATCTTCTATCAGCTGTTTATCTTCACCACTGAAAGAAAGAGAGAGGATACCGCTTTGCTTGCCGCGTTCACTCACCGCCAAATTTTGCTGTAACCAGGTGATCGCCTCTAATGACGTGCGCTTGCTGATAGAAAATTCACTGCCAGTGGCGGCGTCAATACGCTGCACAAATAAACGGTAATCGTCATGCTTCGCCAAAACACCGGCAACGCCGGAGAGCAGTTTGCGCTCTTGGCTATCGTAAAGTGAATAACTGCCCGCCTGGTTATCATCAACAACTAATGTAAATGCACTTGATTCTACATAGGCAGGTAGTTCAAAGCGGCTTACCTCAGCAATCAAATTTTGACCCAGCAGTCTCGCCAGTCCTTTACCGACAAAAGGTAACGTCTTTGCCTGCACTTGCGTGGTTAAGTTAAATTTATCAACCGTTTTACCTAAGATCATGCGTGATTTTATAATCTCAATTTCTGTTGTAGCGGAAGATTCACCGCCAAACATATCCCCCATATCACCCACTAAGGATGACATACCACTGCTTTTTTGTTCAACCTGCAGCAATGCATCGGCTTTATAGATAGGGGTTGATAATAACGCATAGGCGATACCCAATATCGCAAAAATAGTGGTAACACTGATAATCAGCCAGCGACTGTCAATTAACAGCCCCAGCAGTTTACCCAGATCTATCACATCATTTTGCGAGTTATTTGTTGTCGAGCTGGTTTTATTCAATGCGTTATTACTCATAATTATTCATTATATTCCAGTTGAAATTGTTATATTTATTGCACGATTCGCTAAATTATTTTCTTTGCCCAAGCGGCGGCTGATTGTTCTATCAGCTGATAAGCATGTTCAAACGCCTCTTTGCTTTGGCGATAGGGATCGGGTATCTCTTGCTTACCTAACCAATGACCCAATAACATGGTTTTACCATGCACGGCCGGAGCGATATCGGTTACCGCGCTAATATGGCCCTGTTCCATCACTAAAATAAGATCAAAATCGCGACATAACTCTGCCGTTAATTGCCGAGCCTGATGACCCGCTAAACTTAGATCGTGGTCCTGCGCCACTGTGCAAGCCATTTTATCAGCAGGTTTGCCAACCAGTGCACTGACTCCTGCCGATGCGATCTCTTTATTGGGCAGTAAGTTTTTCAGCAGATATTCAGCCGTGGGCGAGCGGCAGATATTACCGACACAGACCACCAATATTTTATCAAACATAGTTAATTCCAGTTATGTATGCGCAGCGCACCTTCAGATAATACGTTAAAGGCAGAAATAGTGGGCATGATTTGTCTGATCAGACGGTTGTAACGTTCAATTGGCGCAGAGGTGACATAGACAATATCATAGGGCTCAAGTTTGAATTCAGTGCCGATAACTAAAGCCGATGCCTCGCTGATATCTAACTGGTAAATATTGGCGACCACACTTGGCGACTGTTCAGCTGCATTTGCAGCGCGGTTTTTGTCACGAACGGTTTGCAGATAAGGACCATTTTTAGCATCGCGCGCACTGCTGCGAACAACAAACACGCCGGTTGCATCGGCAGACAGTTCATTAATCCCGCCGACACTGCTTAATGCTTCTGTCAAGGTCATACCGGAGCGATCAATTTTCAGCATTTCCGGATTTTTAACATCCCCTAAAACAAACACTTTTTGTGAATCATTGCGCGGCACATGGATAATATCACCCTGCTGCATTAAGCGGTTTTGTGTAAGATCCCCTTTTTGCATAAGCTGGTATAAAGAGATATTTTCAGCATCACCCTTTCGGGTCAGTGTGACATGTCGCCAATCTGCATCTGCGCTTAATCCACCCGCATTATTAATTGCATCAAGCAGGGTCAATGGAATATTGGTAATAGGCTGCTGACCCGGATTTTTTATTTCACCTGTGACATAACTTTTTTGCGAACGAAACGCCGCAATATTGACATCCACTTGCGGATTTTCAATATATTTACTTAACAGCACGGTCAATTTTTCGCGGATCTCTACGACGGTTTGATCTGCCACCTGAACGAAACCAATATAGGGATAAAATATTTTCCCGTCAGAGTGCACCCAATTACCTGATGATTCGGCGCTACGGTAAGAGCCTGCCGGTATAGTTAATTCGGGGTGATCCCAGATGGTAATATTTAATACATCGCCGGGGCCTACTCTATATTCGTATAAAGCCATCTCACTATCCAGCGCATCATTGGGCTGCGCTTTTTCCATCGCATAATGAGAGCGAAAGCCTGCAACAAAAGAGTGGGATAATGCATAGACATTAATCTGTTCCACTTGAGTCAGCTGTTGCTCATTCGCGTTGACAACATTTTTCTCCTCTAAAGAGAGGTTAGAGCCAGGTAAGGTGCAGCCTGTGATCAAAATTACTGAAGCAAACGGTAATATAAGTTTATGTAAAAGAGACATATGAGATTCTTTTTATGTGAATGACAAATTAAATTTTTCAGGATTTTAGCACTTCTAATACAACTCTTGTATCGAAACATCTCAAATAAGTAAGCTGATTACGTTATTTTTTCATCAATGGGAACCCACACAAAGAGTTAGTTTTTTTATCTGGCTTCTTATGCGTAGCTGGAATGCTCCTGTGGTTTAAATAAGTGTCATATTCATATCAAATGTAGAACAACAGACTACACCACTCGGGTGTTTAGTTTTACTGACGCGCAAGAAAACAGGTCGCGCATTATACAGGTAGTTAAAAATAACAGCTAAAACATAAAGTGACAGTGAACTTTCCAAGCAAATAACCATTAAAGAAAAGATCTTGTATATGACCGGCGCTTCACCCGTGCCCGATAAAGTAAAAAAGACAGTCTGTTTTAGCGATAAAGGGGTTGGTTGTCGTCATAAAGACTTTAATTGGGTGACGGGAGAACAGTTTCCCTTCACGAGTCTCAAAAAATTCATCGAGACGTTCATTTCCCAAGTGATCGATGGCC
>NZ_JBLIEK010000023.1:0-43242 GCF_047632995.1 Psychromonas sp. | reverse complement strand
GACAGATAACGATAGCAATATATAATTCTTTGTAGCTTGAAAGTTCGTTTTATATTTATGTTCGATGTTCCGTATTATGTACCGATCCTATACTTCATAAGTAATAGCAACACTTCTCGCCAACTGCCTTGATTTACAAGGTTAAATTACTCAAATTAAATAGGATACTATTATGTCTACAACTACTACTGGTACAGTAAAATGGTTTAACGAATCTAAAGGCTTTGGTTTTATCGAGCAAGAAAACGGTCCTGACGTATTCGCTCATTTCTCTGCAATCGCAAGCACAGGTTTCAAAACTCTTGCTGAAGGCCAAAAAGTACAGTTTACTGTAACTCAAGGTCAAAAAGGCCCTCAAGCAGAAAACATCGTAGCGCTTTAATATTGCTTCGATGAGCTTTAATTAGCTCATTCTGATTGAACAAAAAGCAGGTCATGGACTTGCTTTTTTTATGCCTGTAAGAAAAATAGTGACACCTTGTTTTATATTAACCCTCATTAAAAAATCTCTAACCAGCCCTTATTTTATGTAACTCAAATTACATGTATAATGCCCTAAATTGATCAACGACTTTCGTTTCCTGGAGAAAAAAATGCGCTTGTGTGATACCCATATCGAAGAATATTTAGATGCAGGCAAATTGGTCATAAATCCAAGGCCACCACAATCCGCCATTTCAGGTGTCAGTGTCGATATCCGCTTGGGCAATGAATTCAGAGTGTTCAGTGAACACACCACGCCTTATATCGATCTCTCCGGCCCCTCCGAGGAGGTCGCAGCTTCACTTGAGAAAGTGATGAGTGATACGATTATCATTGCAGAGGGTGAGGCATTTTTCTTACATCCTGGAGAGTTGGCACTGGCTGTTACCTATGAAGATGTAACCTTACCTGCCGATATTGTTGGTTGGTTAGATGGCCGCTCTTCACTTGCACGTTTAGGTTTAATGGTGCATGTGACAGCACATAGAATCGATCCCGGCTGGTCGGGGAAAATCGTTTTAGAATTTTACAATAGTGGAAAGATACCACTGGCGTTGCGTCCTAAAATGACCATAGGCGCATTGAATTTTGAGTTGTTATCTGCGCCTGCCGCACGTCCTTATAACAAACGGACCAACGCAAAATATCAAAAGCAGCAAGGTGCTGTGGCAAGTCGAATTAGCCAAGACGAGAAAATCTAAAAGGGCATCTCGTGCCTAGATAGGATAGCGACAATCTAGCGCTATCCTCCCCTTGATATCCATATTGATAAGCGCTTGCTGTTGTAATCGAAGAGTGGCGTTTAGTAAGCGGTTTTTCTTGATAAGATAAGACCACAATGCCAGTCAAAAATAAACAGATAAGAAATACGAAATCAGTATATATATTCGATTTCAACTTGCTTGTTTATCTCTGTATAATGTTAAAAATAATAAATTATTTAATGCAAACTAACGTTTGAAAAAACAACTCAAGGAATTAAGATGTCAGAGCAAGGTTTTACAACAAAAATAGTGCATTCAGACCGTTTATTAAATTTAGAATATGGCGCAATTCACGCACCAATCCACAACTCTGTCCCTTATGGCTTTAATGATGTACAAGGCTTGATTGATGTATTCCAAGGTCAGCCCGGTCACGCTTATGCGCGTCAATCCACGCCAACGATTGATGCACTTCAGCATAAAATTTGCCAAATGGAGAATGGTTATTCAACCCTCGCTTTTTCCTCTGGAATGGCAGCTATTACGACTACTTTTTTGTCTTTATTAAAATCAGGTGATCATCTGATTTGCAGTCGTTTTTTATTCGGTAATACCAACAGCATAATGGGCACACTGCAAAGTTACGGCATTGAAGTGACACTTGTCGATGCAACTAAGATAGAAGAAGTGCAAGCGGCAAAACAAGAAAATACCCGCATGGTGTTTGTCGAAACGATTGCAAATCCAGTTACCCAAATTAGTGCGCTCGAAGCGATTGGTGATTTCTGCGAAAATGAAAAACTGGTTTATGTTATCGATAACACATTGACTTCAAGTTATCTGTTTGATGCGACAAAGGTTAAAGTCAGTTTAATCGTCACCTCTCTTTCAAAATATGTGGCCGGACACGGTAATGCATTAGGCGGCTCGGTTACAGACAGTGGTTTATTTGACTGGCAAGTATACCCGAATATTTTCCCTGCCTACCGTAAGGGAGACAGTGCAATGTGGGGAATCAGCCAAATTAAGAAAAAAGGCCTTCGTGATATGGGCGGCTGCATGAGCTCGCAAACTGCTCATCTGATTTCTGTCGGCAGTGAAACCATGGAGCTACGCATGGAGCGTCAATGTGATAACGCATTGGCGTTAGCACAATTATTAGAAGCACACCCCAAGGTTGAAAAAGTTTATTATCCAGGCTTAAAAAATCACCCTCAGCATGATTTGGCAAAACGCTTGTTTAAAAAATTCGGTGCTATCTTAAGTTTTGATCTTATTGCCGGTGAAGATTGTTGTGAACTGTTAAATAAATTAAAGATAGTGATCAATGCAACCCATCTTGGTGATAACCGTACATTGGCCTTACCTGTAGCGCCTACTATTTATGGTGAAATGGGGTTAGAGGTTCGTCAAAAAATGGGGATCAGTGAAACCATGGTGCGTTGTTCAATTGGTATTGAAAACACTGCCGATTTATTAGCCGATTTTGAACAAGCCCTTGCTTAATTCAAATCACTCGTTGTAAAAAGAGACTTAACGTCTCTTTTTGTTTTTTGGGGGAACAATGAAAAATATAATGGCGTTTTTTTTCTTGTTTTATGTTTCAGTCTCATTCGCTGAACCGTTTTCGGATGCACAATTAAAAACATTAGGGCGATCCTTAGCCAATTATAAAGCTTGCAGTGATATAGCGGCTGAAATGGGGGATTCTGTGATGTTTAGCTATTACAGCGAAATGTATAACGATAGTCTGCTTAAACGTCAAAATCACCCAAAAAACCTATCGGATATTGTTGCCATTGAGCAGCAAAAAAGTGCTATCAAGCTTGCTAAAATAGATAGAGTAAATTTAGGGAAGCTTTGTTTAAGTCGCTTTGATCTTTTGTCCCGAAAAATGCAAGAAAATAAATTAATGGATAAATAGCTGCCGCTAAAGGCTTAACGGCAGTTAGTTATTAAAATTGGTCATCTGATTTTTTTATTGTGCCATATATATTGCGCGTATTGTTTTCATTGCCTTGTACTTCTGAAGACGCTTTTTTATCGTTGCTGGCACTCTGGCTCTTCACTTCTTTTTTCGCTGTTGATTTTGCTTTGTCTGCTGTTTTTGTTACCAGTTCAGCACTCTCTTTTTCTGTTTCATCTTTTTGCGTTTCATCTTTTTTCACGCGAATAAAATTACCCGCTAATTTATAGCCATTTAATTTTTGTATGGCAACTTTTGCTTCGCCTACTTTTGGCATTTCCACAAAACCAAAGCCTTTGGACTTGCCGGTACTTTTATCTAACACCAAAGCGCAAGACTGTACTTTGCCATATTCACTAAATAAGCTTAATAGTTTTTCTTCGGTTGTTGCTTTAGCAAGGTTGCGTACGAGTATTTTCATGGGACACCATTTTAATAATAAATAATTTTTAGTCGGTTATATTAACACAGGTATTTATCCTTATTTCTGTTTGTTATCGGCAGAGGGTGACAAATCGATGAAATATCATGCTGAAGCGCTATAACTATATTTAAAATCAGCCTATCACCTCTAAAAACTCCGGAATGACGTTTTAAGAATAGCAGTACCTATTTCATAAATTATTTTTGCAGTAATATCTTCAATATTAAATTTTTAAGAAATGTCGTGTTAAAATGCAATAAAATAGAATTAGTTGATTTGGTGTTGCTTTTTTTTACCTGTTCAAGTTATACACTGATCATTTGAATCTAAATTCTTATTTTCACATAATCAATATTGTTAACGACCAATACAAAGTACTATGGTTGATCTTTTTTATAACCATGGATTTTATATCATTTGAGCAATGGCTCATTTGACATTATTAGGAAAGTAAAATGAATATAGATTTATCTGCATTCCCCACGACTATTGATACGCTTCACTTAGGGTTGGGCATCTCCGCTGTATTCTTTTTAGTGTTGTTTTTAACTAAAAAGAAACCATCCTCTAATCAGGAGACTCAGGGAAATAATATTGAAGGCAGTGATGCTGTCATTGAGCAGCCGGTTGCACAAACCGTCCCGGAAGTGACTAAGACAGAGCCTAAACCCGTATTATTAAAAGAATCGACGCCAGAGGCTGCGTTACAATTATTAACTTTATTGCAGCAGGATGCGCGTTTTATTGATTTTATTCAGGAAGATTTAAGCGCTTATTCCGATGCTGATATCGGGGCTGCTGCGCGCGTTGTCCATGAGGGCAGCAAGAAAACATTGAATACTTATTTTACCCTCGAAGCGATTCGCAATGAAGAGGAAGAAACGCGAATTAGTATACCTGAAGGTTTTAACGCATCTGAAGTTCGTCTTACCGGAAATGTAGTAGGGAATGCGCCCTTTAACGGCATTTTGATCCATAAAGGTTGGAAAGTGAGTCAGGTTAAGTTGCCTAAATTAGCTGCGGGACATGATGCTTCAATCGTTGCACCTGCGGAGGTAGAGTTATGAACGAAACTATACCTAATGAAACGATAGCAAATGAAACACCATCCCGCTATTCTGTCGGGATCGACTTAGGTACAACACACTGTGTATTATCTTATATGGATCTTTTGAATATTACGGAAGATCCTGCCGTAGTGCCGGAATTAACTATTATGTCTATTCCGCAATTAACGCAGCCGGGTATTATTGAAGAAAAAAAACAATTACCCTCTTTTATCTACATGGCCCATCCATCGGAATTAAATGATGCTGATATTGCGCTACCTTGGAATGCGCAGCCTAAAGCGATCGTTGGTAGTATTGCGCGGGAACTGGGCAGTAAAACGGCCATTCGCTTAGTCTCTAGCGCAAAAAGCTGGTTGTGCCACAGCGGTGTTGATCGCCATGCGGCATTTTTACCCTCCGCTAGCCCTGAAGAGGTCAGTAAAATATCGCCATTAGATGCAACCTTTGAATATTTAGATCATATGCGCGCTGCTTGGGATGATAAGTTTCCCGATTTTCCATTAGCGAAACAAGACGTAACTATCACCATTCCTGCTTCATTTGATCCTGCAGCAAGAGAGCTGACTGCAGAAGCTGCCAAGCGAGTTGGTTTTGATAACCTTACTTTGTTAGAGGAGCCTCAGGCGGCGGTTTATAACTGGATCCACGCCTGCGGAGAAGCTTGGCGTGAGCAGGTTCAAGTGGGTGATATTATTTTAGTGGTTGACGTTGGCGGTGGTACCACAGATTTATCATTAATTGCGGTGACTGAAGAAGAGGGCAATTTAACGCTGAATCGTATTGCTGTGGGGGACCATATATTACTCGGTGGTGATAATATGGATTTAGCGCTGGCCTATCGGGTTAAAGCTAAGCTAACCGAACAGGGAAAAGAGTTACAGGCGTGGCAAATTCAGGCGATTAGTCAAGCTTGTCGGGATGCAAAAGAGCAACTCTTACTCGATAACGATATAGACAGCGTGCCTATTACTGTGCCCAGTCGCGGCTCAAAACTGCTGGGTAAAACTCTGCGCAGTGAGTTAACCCGAAATGAAGTTCGTGAGGCATTGGTGGAAGGTTTCTTCCCTGTCGTTAATATCAATGAACATCCAAGATCGGTTCGTCGCGGTGGGTTAACCCAAAAGGGTCTGCCTTACGCCCAAGACCCTGCTGTTTCGCGTCACCTGGCGGCTTTTTTAAGCAGGCAGGTGAGTGCCGCTGACGATCTTTTGGGTAATACAAGCTCGCAAACTAATAATGAAGATTTTGCAGATCCATTAGCAGGTGATTTTGATCAGGCCGGTATTGCTGATTTTATTAAACCCTCGGCCATTTTATTTAACGGTGGCGTACTGAAATCGCCTCTATTAGCAGAGCGGACCTTAGCGATTATCAATCAGTGGCTAGAGGATGCGGGCGCTGAAAAAGCGCGATTATTAGCCGACTCCGACCTAGACCTTGCTGTTGCCAGTGGTGCAAGTTATTACGGTTATGTTAAACGCGGGCAGGGTGTACGAATTCGCGGCGGCTTAGCAAATACTTATTACGTAGGAATTGAAAGTTCGATGCCCGCTATTCCCGGCATGGAACCCCCATTGGAAGCGTTATGTATCGCGCCTTTTGGCATGGAGGAGGGATCTGAAACGGCGCCGAGTAAAGTCGAATTTGGTTTGGTTGTCGGCGAACCTGTGCACTTTCGTTTTTTTGGTTCGAACACCCGTCGTCATGATCAAGCAGGTCTACAGCTCGAACATTGGCAGGATGATGAATTACGAGAACTGCCTGAATTACAAGCGACCTTATCGGTCGAAGGACGCCATGTGGGCGATGTTGTACCGGTTCGCTTGCTGGCTAAAGTCACCGAAGTCGGGACTCTTCAACTTGAAGCCGTCGCGGTTAACAGTCGCGATACCAAAGGCTCTCCTGAGCGCTGGCACATTGAGCTGGATGTCCGAGATTAAATGAATAATCTAGCAGTAAAATATCTTATCGGTATCGATTTAGGCACCACCAATACTGTGGTTGCCTATGCTGATATGCTTAAGCCGTTAACCTCAGATAACTGCCATATCTTTGAAATTGAACAGTTAGTTGCCCCGGGCGAAGTGGCTAAACGGCCTTTATTACCTTCATTTCGTTATCATCCGGCTGATGGTGAAATCAACCCTGTCGATTTACAACTACCTTGGTCCAATGCTGCCCTCGATAGACTAGAGGGCGAATTGCCTCTGGTCGTTATCGGGGAATGGGCGAGAGAGTTGGGCGCAAAGGTTGATGGCCGCCAAGTCGTTAGTGCGAAAAGTTGGCTTTCTCATCCACAAGTTGATCGTAGTGCGGATATTCTCCCCTGGGCTGGTGCAGAAGGGGTGACAAAAGTATCTCCGGTGCTTGCTTCTGCAAGTTATTTATTGCATGTACGTCATGCCTGGAATTTTGCCCATCCTGATGCCTTGATGGAAGAGCAGGAAGTGGTCATTACTATTCCTGCTTCATTTGATGAGGGAGCAAGGGCGCTCACTGTAGAGGCTGCAAATCGCGCTGGTCTGGTCAATATTTTATTGCTTGAGGAACCTCAGGCCGTTTGCTATGACTGGTATGCAAGGCAGGGTGATACGGTACAAACGCAACTGGCTAAAATAAAACTATTGCTGGTTTGTGATGTGGGCGGTGGTACGACGGATCTCAGTCTGATTAAAGTGGCTCAAGGTAAAGACAATGCGTTGGCACTGACTCGTATCGGTGTGGGTAATCATCTTATGCTGGGCGGGGATAATGTTGATTTGGCACTGGCACATATTGCCGAGGGGCTGATTAATGGTGAAGCATCTTCAAATAAAAAGCTCAGCGCAGCGAGCTTATCGCAATTAATACAGCAAACACGAAAAGCAAAAGAGTTATTGATGGGGGAAAATGCGCCCGACAGTGCCAAGGTAACTGTATTAGGCAGTGGCGCAAAACTAATAGGCGGCGCTAAAAGCTGTGAACTTTCGAAACAAGCGGTGAGAGATATTGCGCTAGAAGGTTTTTTTCCCAATATTAGCTTCGATCAGCGGCCGCTTAAAAGACGTAGTGCTGTTGTAGAGTTTGGCCTTCCTTATGCTGCCGATCCCGCCGTGAGCAAACATATTGCCGAGTTTATCGCCGATCACCAAATAGCTTGTGAAGATGCATTAGCTATTGCTCCTACTCAATCAGGAACTCACGCTATTCCCGATGCGGTATTATTTAATGGGGGCGTTTTTAATAGCGCCGTACTCAGTGAACGCACTATTGAGCTGCTAAGTGCATGGCGTGGCAATGCGGTAAATAGACTGGAAAACAATCATCCTAACCTGGCTGTTGCGCAGGGTGCGGTGGCTTATGCGGGAGCGCGCCGTGGTGCTCAACTTAAAATTGGTGGCGGTTCGGCGCGCACAGTCTTTCTGGTACTTGAGCAGCAAGACGCGGGTAAACAGGCAATTTGTTTACTGCCTAAAGGCACTGAAGAGGAGCAAGAGCTGGCTCTTTGCGAAAGAAAATTTTCATTACAGTTAGGTTCACCTGTTCAGTTTCATCTCTTTTCTACTACTGCCGACCAAGCCTATAGAGTCGGTGAAATCATTACTATTGACGAACAGACTTTGGCCAGTGGGCGTTTTATTTCACTGCCTCCGCTGGTTGTCGTATTAGAAAAAACCACCTTAGACTCGGTTATTGTCTCCTTGGCAACCAGGTTCACCGAAGTCGGCACGCTGAAAATAGATTGTGTGGCGGAAAATGAGCAACGTTGGCATCTTGAATTTCAAATTCGTAAGCAACTATCACAGCACAGTGCAACGGATAAAACAGCCACACTGCCCGAGGGCTTTGATCAGGTTAGAGAAAAAATCGATCTGGTCTTCGGTGAGAGTAAAAAACAAGTAACACCCAAAGCGGTTAAAAGTTTACGTGCTGATATTGAAAAAATATTGGGCAAGCGCGATAACTGGGAACTCCCTCTGCTGCGTGCATTGTTCGATCAGTTATTGGAAGGTAAAAGTCACCGCCGTCGCTCTGCTGCCCATGAGCGGATTTGGTTTAATCTGGCCGGTTATTGTTTACGTCCCGGTTTTGGTTATCCCATTGATGATTGGCGTATTGAGCAAGTTTGGGGTTTATATGAGCAGGGGCTGCAGCATCATCAGGAAACCCAAGTTTGGATCGATTGGTGGACATTCTGGCGACGCGCTGCCGGCGGACTCAGTGCGCTGCAGCAGGCGCGCGTTTTTGAGGATATCGAAAAATTTATCGATCCGGCCGCATTAACTAATCGCAAATTAAAGGAGGAAGCGAAACAAAAATCCTATCAAGATATGGTTAAATTGGTTGCAACCTTAGAGCTTTTACCTGTTGAAAATAAAACTAAAATAGGTCAATGGTTATTAAAACGGTTACAGAAATCATCAGAAACCAGTAGTAGTTGGTGGGCCCTTGGCCGACTCGCATCACGGATCCCTTTTCATGGCAGTGCGCATAATGTTATTGATAAAAAAGAGGTGCAAAGCTGGCTGCCCCGATTACTGTCGATCGACTGGAAAAAAAATCCGCAAGCCGCTTTTGCGGTTGTATTAATGTCACGTATGAGTGGCGATCGCAGCCGTGATCTTGACACAAATTGGCGGACTAAAATTATAAAGCAGTTAACTAACGTTAAAGCGCCCGAGAGTTGGATAGAGATGGTTGCCAGCGTTAAAGAACTAAATGAAGCAGAAACCAAACGCGTATTTGGTGAGGGGTTACCCGTAGGATTGAAATTGATTCAGTGAGAACCTGAAAGGACTCAATAATTGTTCTGATTGATAATAGGCAGTTATAAATAATCAATTTGGATCCTTTTTTCGTATTAATCGATTTTTTCGTTTAGATAATCAGGCTGTTTTTTTTTAAACTGAACATTTAACAAGATATGTTCGTTTATATCTACGCTGATATTAAATGAATTGCTTATCTGAATTTGCTATAGTTGCGCCCATTCGAAAATCGAACCCTATTAAAAATATTATTGTGTACAAAATCGTGTACAAATTAAGAGAATTCTAAAATGGCAGACGCTAAATTCCTAGAAGCAGTCAACTCCAGACGCACATTCGCTATCATCTCTCACCCTGATGCGGGTAAAACTACGATCACTGAAAAAGTACTTTTGTTTGGTAACGCGCTACAAAAAGCCGGTACAGTAAAAGGTAAAAAATCAGGTCAGTTCGCAAAATCTGACTGGATGGAGATGGAAAAAGAGCGTGGTATCTCTATTACTACCTCAGTTATGCAGTTTCCCTATCATAATGCGATAGTTAACCTGCTTGATACTCCGGGGCATGAGGATTTCTCAGAAGATACTTACCGTACTTTAACGGCGGTAGATTCCTGTTTAATGGTGATTGACTCTGCCAAAGGTGTTGAGCAGCGTACCATTAAATTGATGGAAGTAACCCGCCTGCGCGACACGCCGATTATCACCTTTATGAATAAATGTGATCGTGATACTCGCGATCCAATCGATCTGATGGATGAAGTGGAAGATGTATTAAACATCGCCTGTGCACCTATTACCTGGCCTATCGGTATGGGTAAAGAGTTTAAAGGTATTTATCATCTGTTACGTGATGAAATTATTTTATATTCTTCAGGTCAAGGTCATACGATTCAAGAGAGCCGTGTTATTAAGGGGTTGGATAATCCTGAACTTGACGCAGCGTTGCCAATGTTTGCAGCGTCACTGCGTGAAGAATTAGAGTTGGTACTGGGGGCATCGAATAAATTTGATCTTGAACTGTTTTTAAAGGGCGAGTTAACACCTGTCTATTTTGGTACCGCACTGGGTAACTTTGGTGTTGATCATGTATTAGATGGTCTGGTGGAATGGGCGCCAAAACCGCTTTCTCGTCAAGCTAAAGAGCGTATTGTTGAGCCAGTGGAAGAAGAGTTTTCTGGTTTTATCTTTAAAATTCAAGCGAATATGGATCCAAAACACCGTGACCGTATTGCTTTTATGAGAGTGTGCTCCGGTAAATATGAAAAAGGGATGAAGATGTACCATCCCCGTACCGGGAAGATGGTCAGTATTTCAGATGCCGTTACTTTTATGGCGGGCGATAGATCAGCAACTGAAGAAGCTTATCCTGGTGATATTATTGGTTTGCACAACCATGGCACGATTCAAATTGGTGACGCCTTTAGCAGTGGCGAAGAGTTGAAATTTACCGGTATTCCTAATTTTGCTCCGGAGCTGTTCCGCCGTATTCGTTTAAAAGATCCACTTAAACAGAAACAGTTATTAAAAGGGTTGATGCAGCTTTCAGAAGAGGGCGCGGTACAGGTGTTTCGTCCATTGCGTAGTAATGATCTGATTGTTGGCGCCGTTGGCGTATTGCAGTTTGAGGTGGTGGTCCAACGTTTAAAATTAGAATATAAAGTAGAAGCCCTCTATGAGGCGATTAATGTGGCCACCGCTTTATGGGTCGATAGTAATGATCCGCTTAAATTCGCTGAGTTTGAGAAAAAAGCGTACGATAATTTAGCCTTGGACGGTAGTAATAACTTAACCTACGTTGCACCTACTATGGTTAACTTGAACCTTGCCATTGAACGTTACCCTGCGATTAACTTTAGAAAAACCCGCGAGCATTAATTCTCACCTCAGGCATAAATAACGTTTTATGTTTATGCCTGATCTTCTGCTTTTTGACTATCCTATTAATATCTAAGATCTCAACCTTAGGAGCAAAGATGTTTATTGACAGTCATTGCCATTTGGATTTCCCCTGTTTCACGGTGCAACTCGATGCGCTCTTATCACAGCTACAAGAAAAACAGATTATCAAGGTTATTATTCCCGCAACACAGAGAAGTGGCTGGCACGCTATTCAAGCGTTATGTGCGGAGCATGCGCCGTGTTATTACGCTTTAGGTATACACCCACATTTCATTGATAGTCTGCAAGAAGATGATCTGCTCTGTTTGCAGCAGTTGCTTAACCATAGCGACAAAAAACAGGTAGCCGTAGGGGAAATTGGCCTAGATAAATATGCGTCCGCTGATATGGAGCTTCAAGAGTCTATTTTTATTAAGCAATTACAACTCGCACAAAGATTTAATTTGCCTATTATTCTACACGTGGTTAAAAAGCAAAGTCGGGTGCTGGAAATATTAAAAAAGCAGCATTTTACCCTGGGTGGTGTATATCATGCTTTTTCAGGCAGTTACGAGGTTGCTATGGAATTTATTAAATTAGGTTTTAAGATAGGGATTGGTGGGGTGATAACTTATCCAAACTCAACAAAAACGAAACAGACGATCCGTCGATTACCCATAGAATCGTTACTGTTAGAAACAGATGCACCCGATATGCCCCTTTATTTACAGCAAGATGGGTTTAATTCCCCGCTTAATATACCGATAATTTTCGAGTCATTGTGCTTATTAAGAAAGGAGTCTAAAAGTTGTTTAGCTGCACAAATTATTAAAAATACTGAGACCATTTTTCTTAAAGAATGACTAATGGATAAAACAAGGGTAAAATAGTGCCTTATTAAAATACAGCTTATTGCGAATATAAAGGTAATTTTGAATGGTTCAATATCCAATGACAACTAATGGCGCGGGAATCTTACGCTCTGAACTAGAGCAATTAAAAACGGTGACGCGTCCTCAAATTGTTAAAGCAATTGCGGAGGCTCGTGAGCACGGTGACTTAAAAGAAAATGCGGAATACCATGCCGCCCGTGAGCAACAAGGATTTTGTGAAGGTCGTATTCAAGATGTCGAAGCTAAATTGTCCAATGCGCAGATTATTGATATCAGCAAACTGACTAATACCGGCAGAGTGATTTTTGGTACAAGGGTAACTATTGTCAATATTGCCACCGATGAAGAAGTGACTTATCGCATTGTTGGTGATGATGAAGCCGATATTAAGAAAAACTTAATTTCAGTCAGTTCACCTATTGCGCGTGGCTTAATTGGTAAAATGTTAGACGATGAGATTGTGATCCAGACTCCGGGCGGCACAATTGAATATGAAATTATTAATGTGCAATATATTGCATAATATTTAATTGGTCTGATAAAAGAGCCCAGTGAGCACTGGGCTTTTTTATAAGGTTCACAAAAAAGCCCAGTAAAAACTGGGCTTTTTTAAACGAAGCGAAGATAAGTAATATTTATTTATCTATCTGCGGGGTAGTTCAATCTTTTTATTTTCGCTTGGACGGTAGAGAACCACAATGTGACCAATTTTAGTAACATTAAGTGCTTCTGTTGCTCGTACGGTTGGATACAAAATGATTAATGTACAATCTGTGAATCGCTACTATTTAATGGGATTTATAAAAAAGCCCAGTAAGAACTGGGCTTTGATAAGTTAAGCTAAATAATATTTATCTGCGGGGTAGTTCAATCTTTTTATTTTCGCTTGGGCGGTATAGAACTACAATGTGACCAATTTTAGTAACATTAAGTGCTTCTGTTTCACGTACAATCGCATCAATGATTAATTGTTTTACTTCACGATCATCGCTAGCGATTTTTACTTTAATTAATTCGTGGAAGCTTAGTGCGTTCTCTATTTCAGCGAGAACACCTTCAGTTAAGCCATTTTGGCCAAGTAGCACAACAGGTTTTAGACTATGTGCAAGACCTTTTAAGTGTTGCTTTTGTTTGTTTGATAATTTCATGCAAATTTCTTTCATTTAAGGGTTGAAAACAGAGCATTCTACCCTTAATTATTAATCTTTACTATTTTGATTGTTATTTATCCTGTTTATTCATTATAAATAATTGCAGTATGGCAATGTCGAGGAACAATAAATGGGTAAAAAAGTTAATTCGGGTGCATCTAAACCCGGTGTATTGAAAAAAAGTAGCTCGGGAAGCTCTAAGCGTTGGATGCAAGAGCATGTAAACGACTTTTATGTAAAAGAAGCAAATAAAAAAGGGTTACGTTCACGTGCTGTTTTTAAGCTTGAAGAGATTAACAGTAAAGATAAATTAATTCGCTCTGGCATGACAGTTGTAGATTTGGGCGCGGCGCCAGGAAGTTGGTCACAGTGGGCGGTAGATACTGTTGGTATAAAAGGCAAAGTGATTGCTTGTGATATTTTACCCATGGACTCCATTGCGGGGGTAGATTTTTTACAGGGTGATTTCCGTGAAGAGATGGTATTAAATGCTTTATTGAAGCGCATTGGCGATCATAAAGTCGATGTGGTGCTCTCAGATATGGCACCGAATATGAGTGGTAATGCAGCGATGGATCAGCCTAAATCTATGTATCTAGTCGAACTTGCCCTTGATATGTGTCGCTCTGTATTAGTCAAAGAGGGCAGCTTTATCGTCAAAGTCTTTATGGGCGCTGATTTTGATCCATTTATGAAAGAATTGCGTAAATTATTTAAAACCGTTAAAACCCGTAAACCCGATTCATCACGTGCACGATCGCGTGAAGTATATTTAGTAGCGACGGGTTTTAATCTGTAGTAACCTACAATCTAAATTTTATTTCTTAACATGAGGTTTACATCTTGAACGATATGGCAAAGAACCTGATATTGTGGTTAGTCATCGCAGTAGTGCTGATGTCTCTATTCCAAGGTTTTGGAAAAGATGAAGCAAAAAAATCCAAAATAGACTACACAACATTCGTCAAAGAAGTTAACCGAGGACAAATTCAACAAGTCCAAATTAGCGGACAAGAGGTCAAAGGTGTTCGAAGTAATCAAACCAGTTTTGTTACTTACATCCCTGCGCCAGATCTTGATCTGTTGAACGATCTAATCAAAAACAATGTATTAGTTGAAGGCACGCCACCTGAAGAAACAAGTTTCTTAGCTTCTCTTTTTGTTTCCTGGTTCCCTATGTTGCTCTTGATTGGTGTCTGGATTTTCTTCATGCGTAATATGCAAGGAGGAGGTAAAGGTGGTGCAATGTCGTTTGGTAAAAGTAAAGCCAAGTTAATGGGCGAAGACCAAATTAAAACAACTTTTGCTGATGTTGCTGGTTGTGATGAAGCGAAAGAAGATGTCAAAGAGCTTGTTGATTATTTAAAAGATTCAACAAAATTCCAAAGATTAGGCGGGCGTATTCCAACAGGTGCGTTACTAGTTGGCCCACCTGGTACAGGTAAGACATTGTTAGCTAAAGCGATTGCCGGTGAAGCTAAGGTTCCCTTCTTTTCTATTTCAGGATCTGATTTTGTTGAAATGTTTGTCGGTGTTGGTGCATCACGTGTGCGTGACATGTTTGAACAAGCAAAAAAATCAGCGCCTTGTATTATATTTATCGATGAAATTGATGCGGTTGGCCGGCAGCGCGGCGCGGGTGTCGGTGGTGGTAATGATGAACGTGAGCAAACATTAAACCAATTGCTAGTAGAGCTGGATGGTTTTGAAGGTAACGAAGGGGTTATTGTGATCGCTGCGACTAACCGCCCGGATGTACTTGATGCTGCTTTATTACGACCCGGACGTTTTGATCGCCAGGTGGTTGTTTCTTTACCTGATGTCCGCGGCCGTGAGCAAATACTAAATGTACATATGCGCAAAGTGCCACTTAGCGCGGATGTTCAAGCCAGTATACTTGCACGAGGCACGCCCGGGTTTTCTGGGGCAGATCTTGCTAATCTTATCAATGAAGCCGCTCTTTTTGCTGCGCGTAGCAATAAACGCACTGTTGATAAACAAGATTTCGAACAAGCCCGTGATAAAATTTTAATGGGAGCGGAGCGTCGCAGTTTAGTGATGCGTGAAGAAGATAAAGAATCTACCGCTTATCATGAAGCAGGACATGCGATTGTAGCTAGATTAGTACCGCAGCATCATCCTATTCATAAGGTCACAATTATTCCTCGAGGACGCTCTTTAGGTGTTACGCAATTTTTGCCTGAAGGCGATCAGATTAGCCAAAATCGGATTGAGTTGGAAAGTAGTATTGCAGTGGCCTACGGTGGACGAATTGCAGAAGAGATTATTTACGGTCTTGATAAAGTATCTACGGGTGCATCTCAGGATATTAAACAAGCATCAACGATCGCACGTGCTATGGTCACTGAGTGGGGCTTTTCTGAAAAATTAGGGCCAATCTTATTAACAGTTGATGGAAATACACTGCGCTCTAATGTCGTTTCTCATGAAACAGGCAAAATGATTGATGAAGAAGTTAAATTCCTTATTGATAAAAACTATCAACGAGCGCAAAAAATATTAACGGAAAATATTGATATATTACATGCAATGAAAGATGCATTAATGAAATATGAAACGATTGATAGTGAGCAAGTTGCTGATTTAATGGCGCGAATTGACGTGCGTCCGCCAGCAGATTGGACTGATGAAGAGGAACAGGTCGCTAAAGTTCAAATCGTGAAAGAAGCGCCTGAGAATGTAAACGCAGACGCGACAACTGTGGATGATAGCAAGGAACCATTATCATCCACTGAAACAAAAGAAAAAGAAGACGATAAAGAATAAACGAGTGATCAACTCAATTTATTATATAAAAACCTAAGCTTGCTTAGGTTTTTTTATTACTTCCTCTTTTATTGCTGAGAGACAAAATGCAACTGCATAGTAAAAGCAAAATACTCGATTTAACCTCTCCTAAAGTGATGGGCATTTTAAATGTAACGCCGGATTCATTTTCTGACGGTGGTTTTTTTGCCAATATTGATAAAGCACTGCAACAAGCCACAACGATGGTGCAGCAAGGTGCGGCCATTATTGATATTGGCGGCGAATCAACCCGTCCTGGGGCCTGTGATGTTTCAGTGCAAAATGAATTAGATCGCGTTATTCCAATCATTGAAAAGATTCATAAAAATTTAGATTGCTGGATCTCTATCGATACCAGTAAAGCGCAAGTGATGCAGGAAGCGGTTGATGCCGGTGCAGATCTAATTAATGATGTACGCGCCTTGCAGGATCAAGGTGCATTAGGGATTGCAGCTAAATCAGAGGTACCAGTCTGTCTGATGCATATGCAAGGTTTGCCGCGCACGATGCAAAGTGCGCCTGAATATAACAATCTGCTTGAAGAGGTCAAAACCTTTTTATTGCAGCGTGTTAATACTTGTATTGAAGCGGGCATACGCAAAGATAATATTATTTTGGATTTAGGCTTTGGTTTTGGAAAGCAGCTTAAGCATAATTTTCAGCTATTAGCAGCCACTAAAGAGTTTGTTGCATTGGGATATCCGTTGTTGACTGGCGTTTCTAGAAAATCAATGTTTGGTCAATTATTAAATCGTGATATAAATAACCGCTTAGCAGGCAGCCTTGCCGGGGCGTTAATTGCCGTGCAGCAGGGATCGCAAATTATTCGCGTACATGATGTCGCGGAAACGGTTGATGTCATCAGAGTGTTACAAGAAGTTAACTCGTTTAAAGAATAAATTTAAACAAAATTGGATAAATCATGAAAAAGAAATATTTCGGTACAGATGGTATTCGAGGCAAAGTAGGCGCTTCTTTAATTACACCTGAGTTTGCGTTGAAACTGGGTTGGGCGGCAGGCCGTGTGCTTGCTAAATCGGGTTCAAAAAAAGTGCTAATAGGTAAGGACCCCCGTATTTCCGGATATATGTTAGAAGCTGCGCTGCAGGCGGGACTCACCGCGGCAGGTTTACGCCCAGTATTGATGGGGCCAATGCCAACACCCGCGGTTGCTTATTTAACATGTACTTTTCGCGCCACTGCCGGAATCGTTATTAGTGCTTCTCATAACCCCTATTATGATAATGGTATTAAATTTTTCTCCGATCAAGGGATAAAACTTTCTGAAGAAGTTGAACTAGAAATCGAAGCTGAAATTGAAAAAGAATTGATCTGTGTTGAATCAAGTGAGTTAGGTAAAGCCTCGCGCATTGAAGATGCGGCAGGTCGCTACATTGAATTTTGTAAAAGTACTTTCCCCAACAAGTACGATTTAAGAGGTTTAAAAATTGTTGTCGATTGTGCAAATGGTGCAACTTACCATATAGCGCCTTTGGTAATTAATGAACTGGGCGCCAAAGTGATTGCGATGGGTGTTGAACCAAATGGTGTCAATATCAATTTAAATTGTGGTGCAACCAGCATGCAGGCTATTTCTGAACGCGTTGTGCAAGAGAAAGCGGATTTCGGTATCGCTTTTGATGGAGATGGTGATCGTGTGATGATGGTTGATCATACCGGCTACGTATTAGATGGTGATGAACTGTTATATATCATCGCGCGCGATAAATTACGTACAGGTAGGCTCAAAGGTGGGGCTGTCGGGACTAAAATGTCCAATCTAGGTTTAGAGTTAGCTTTAAAAACGCTAGGAATTCCATTTGAGCGTTCAGATGTGGGCGATCGTCATGTTATGGAGTTAATGGTGAAAAACGACTGGTCTATCGGCGCTGAAAACTCAGGTCATGTTATCTGCTCGGAACATCTTGCAACGGGGGATGGTATTGTTTCCGGTCTGCAGGTGATAAGCGCGATGCAGGGCAGCCGTATGACACTGCACGATTTGCGACAAGGGATTAAAAAATTCCCGCAAATACTGATAAATGTGCGTTTTAATAATGAAATAGATCCGTTACAAGATGAGGATGTATTGTCTGAGGTTAAACGCATAGAGGAGTTGCTCGGGGAACGTGGCCGTGTATTACTGCGTAAATCAGGCACCGAACCGGTGTTTAGAGTGATGGTCGAAGCCGATGATAAAGAAGATATTGTTCATGGTTACGCGCAAGCTATAGCAGATAAAGTAAAAGTGTAATTGGCCTCGTTAAAAGAAAGTACAAGCATAATTGTATCTGTTTGTGCTAATTTTGAGCGATTAGGTCGCTGGTTGGCGAAAATATACAAATTATCTGCATATTCCCTTGTGGTTTTGTTGCCTTTTGGGTAATATTCGCACGCTTCTTTAGTGGAGCATAAAGACGTTTTTCTGGAATAAAATTGGATATATTCTTATGTACGAAATACTGTTAGTCGTTTATTTAATTGTTGCAATTATTTTAGTTGGATTTGTACTTATTCAGCAAGGTAAAGGTGCTGGTATGGGTGCATCATTTGGCTCAGGTGCTTCAAATACAGTGTTTGGTGCAAGTGGTGCTGGTAATTTCATGACACGCACAACGGCTTTCCTTGCCGTAATATTTTTTGGGTTAAGCCTCGTCTTAGGTAACCTTTCAACAAATAAAGTATCTGTAAATGATGAATTTTCAGATCTTACTGTTATTGAACAGCCTGTTGAAAAACCTGTTGAAGTCGATACTTCAAACCAAATCCCAGAATAATCTAAATTAAGCGGATATGGTGGAATTGGTAGACACGTAGCCTTGAGGGGGCTATGACTTAGGTCGTGAGAGTTCGAGTCTCTCTATCCGCACCAATTATTTTGTTATTGTTGATAATAGCGATTGATTAGAAATAGTTAACTAGGTATAATCAACGGTATTCGATACCCTCTTTAGAAAAGAGTATCTTGTCCTTTTACGGACAAATTGAATGAAGCTCCAATTTATTGGGGCTTTTTTGTTATTTAGGAAGTTGAAATTGTTTTCAACTTTGAAATATGACAACTTATTTTTGTTTTTAACAAACATAAGTTGTTAATTTAATAGGGCTATATGCCCTTTTTTTGTATCTGAAAGGGGATAGATTTGGCAAGTTTAGAAGAGCGTTTAACAGCAATGTTTAAACCAAATGTTGAAGATCTCGGCTACGAATTAGTCGGTATCGAATATATTCGTGCAGGTAAACATTCAACGCTGCGCGTATATATTGATCATGAAAATGGTATTTTAGTCGATGATTGTGCGGCCGTTAGCCGTGAAATTAGTGCGTTAATGGATGTTGAAGATCCAATTACAAACGAATATACACTGGAAGTATCATCTCCTGGTTTAGAGCGTCCTCTTTTTTCTGCAGATCAATATGCCGCATTTATCGGTTCTGAGGTAAAAGTGCAATTAAGAATGCCAATTCAAAACCGTCGCAGATGGAAAGGTGTTATCGCCTCTGTTGAAGGTGAAATTATTTGCGTAAATGTTGACGGTACAGAAGAGCGTTTTGCATTGAGCAATATCCAAAAAGCGAATATTGTTCCAAAATTTGATTAATTAAGGCGATTACAGATGAATAAAGAGATTTTACTGGTCGTAGAGGCAGTGTCTAACGAAAAAGGGCTTCCACGTGAAGCTATTTTTGAGGCATTAGAAAGCGCTCTATCAATTGCAACTAAAAAGAAATATGACAACGATATAGAGGTACGCGTTGAAATTGATCGTGAAACGGGTCAATTTGAAACTTTCCGTCGTTGGTTAGTACTTGAAAAAGATGCCGAGATGCTGCATCCCTGCAAAGAGATCACCTTTGAAGCTGCTGAATATGATGACCCTGAAATTAAAGTGGGTGAGTATATCGAAGATGAAATCGAATCAGTCACTTTTGACCGTATTACCACGCAAACGGCTAAACAAGTTATTGTACAAAAAGTACGAGAAGCAGAGCGTGCACAGGTTGTTGAGCAATATGCAGAGCAAAAGGGAGAGTTGATCACGGGGGTTGTTAAGCGTATGAACCGTGACAACATCCTACTTGATTTAGGTGGTAATGCTGAAGCGGTTATTTTCCGTGATGAAATGCTACCACGTGAAAATTTCCGTCCGGGTGATCGTTTACGCGGTCTTCTCTATGATGTTCGCCCCGAAGCTCGTGGTGCACAACTGTTTATGACGCGTACTCAACCGGAAATGCTAATAGAGCTATTCCGTTTGGAAGTGCCAGAAATTGCTGAAGAGATGATTGATCTAATGGGCGCGGCTCGCGATCCGGGTTCTCGTGCAAAGATTGCGGTGAAATCTAACGATCAGCGCATCGATCCTGTTGGTGCCTGTGTCGGTATGCGTGGTGCACGAGTGCAAGCTATATCGAGTGAATTAGGTGGCGAACGTGTTGATATTATTTTGTGGGATGAAAATCCCGCACAATTTGCAATCAATGCCATGTCTCCTGCTGAAGTTTTTTCGATTGTTGTTGATGAAGATGCACACAGCATGGATATTGCAGTTGAAGAAGAGAACCTTGCAAAAGCGATAGGCCGGAACGGACAAAATATTCGTTTAGCTTCTCAACTTACAGGTTGGGTGTTAAATGTAATGACAGTGGCAGAGCTAAAAGAGAAACATCAGGCTGAATCTGAGAGTGTTATTACTCTGTTTACTGAGGCACTTGAAATTGATGAAGAGTTTGCTGGCGTATTGGCTTCTGAAGGTTTTAGTTCTTTAGAAGAGATTGCTTACGTACCAATGAGCGAGTTACTCGAAATTGATGGTCTTGATGAAGAGATGGTCGAAGAGTTACGTGGTCGTGCTAAAAACGTATTAGCAACAAAAGCACTTGCACAAGAAGAAAGTTTAGAAGGCACGAAGCCTGCGGCCGATCTACTTGCTCTTGAAGGTTTAGAAGGCCATTTGGCGTACGTACTTGCAAGTAAAGGTATTATTACGCTTGAAAATTTAGCTGAACAAGCTGTCGATGATCTCATCGAAATTGAAGAACTGAACGAAGCAAAAGCAGGGGAGCTGATTATGGCTGCTCGTAACATCTGTTGGTTCAGTGAAGACGCTGAATAAGCATCAGATAGGAGAAATAAGAATGTCAGATATTTTACTACAAGACCTTGCGAGAGAATTAAATAAGTCAGTCGACGTATTGGTTAAACAGTTTACAGATGCAGGTATTAATAAATCAGCATCAGATAAAGTGAGCTTAAAAGAAACAGAAACACTGACTGCGTTTTTACAAAAGCAGCATGGTGGTGATTCTAAAAAGAAAATGACCCTGCAGAGTAAAACAAAATCTACTTTGCATGTTAAAGGTCAGGCGAATGCGATAAATGTTGAAGTACGTAAAAAACGTACTTACGTTAAACGTACTGATAACGAAATAGCAGAATCTAATGCAGCTGAACTCGCGGCTAAGCAAGCTGAAGAAGCAAAGATTCAAGCGCAACTAGAAGCTAAAAAAGCGATTGCTGAACAAGCACACGCTGAAAAGTTAGCGGCTAAAAAATTAGCAGATGAAAAAGCGAAAAAAGCTGCGGTTGCCAACAAAGAAAAGTATGTATCGGTAAAATCAGAAAAAACACCAGAGCAGATTAAGCAGGAGCAAGAAGCTGCTGAGATTCTTAAAAAAGCGGACCATGACGCATTAGTCAAAGCTGAACAAGAAGCTGCACAACAGGTGGAACTGGCCAAAAAGTTAGCAGAAGAAAACTCGGCTCGTTGGGCTGCTGAAGAAGAAGCGCGTAAGAAAGCCGCTGATGCCGACTATCATGTAACTTCATCGGTAGAAGCTCAGGCAGCAGAAGATGCATCTGATTCAAAAGCAGAAGGTCCTTCTCGCCGTAAGAAAAAGAAAAAAGCGCCAGCGCCTGTACAATCTGAAAAAATCCGTCGTGGACGTCGTGGTAAAAAGATGCGACCTAATACGCCGTCGGCCTTGCAACAGGCATTTGAAAAACCGGTTGCACCTGTTGAGCGTGATGTAAAAATTGGTGAAACAATTACGGTTGCGGAGCTGGCTAATAAGATGGCAGTTAAAGCCACCGAAGTTATCAAAGTGATGATGAAAATGGGGGCTATGGCCACTATTAACCAAGTGATTGATCAGGAAACAGCAACGCTTGTTGCTGAAGAGATGGGTCATAAAGTTATTCTAACTAAAGAAAACGAGTTAGAAGAAGCGGTAATGGCTGAAGCGCAACAAGGTGGCGGCGAACGCACATCTCGCGCACCTGTTGTAACTATCATGGGTCATGTTGATCACGGTAAAACTTCACTACTGGATTATATTCGTCGTGCAAAAGTTGCTGACGGAGAAGCGGGTGGTATTACGCAGCATATCGGTGCTTACCATGTACAAACTGATAAAGGGATGATCTCATTTTTAGATACACCCGGACATGCTGCCTTTACCTCAATGCGTTCTCGTGGTGCTAAGGCGACGGATCTTGTGGTATTGGTAGTCGCTGCAGATGATGGTGTTATGCCACAAACTATTGAAGCGATTCAACATGCTAAAGCAGCTAAAGTTCCATTGATTGTTGCTGTTAACAAAATCGATAAAGAAGGTGCCGATTTTGAGCGTGTTAAAAGTGAACTTTCACAGCACAATGTCATTTCTGAAGAATGGGGTGGTGAAAACATCTTTGCTTACGTTTCAGCAAAAGTGGGAACCGGTGTTGATGCGTTACTAGACAGTATTCTTCTTCAAGCTGAAATGTTAGATTTGTCAGCAGTGGCAACCGGTCCTGCATCGGGTGTGGTAATTGAATCTCGTCTTGATAAAGGTCGCGGTCCAGTTGCATCTATCCTGGTTCAACACGGTGAATTAAAGCAGGGCGATATTCTCCTGTGTGGTCTTGAATATGGCCGTGTTCGTGCAATGCGTGATGAGAATGGTCAACCTATTGAAGTGGCGGGCCCTTCTATCCCTGTAGAAGTATTAGGTCTATCGGGCGTACCAATGGCGGGTGATGAAGCCAGCGTTGTTAAAGATGAGAAAAAAGCACGTGAAGTTGCATTATACCGTCAAGGTAAATTCCGTGATATTAAACTCGCTCGTCAACAAAAAGCGAAACTTGATAACATGTTCGCAAATATGGCAGCAGGTGAAGTTTCAGAACTCAATATCGTGCTTAAAGCGGATGTTCAAGGTTCACTCGAAGCTATCTGTGAGTCATTGAACAAACTATCAACTGATGAAGTTAAGGTTAATATCATTGGTCGTGGTGTTGGTGGTATTACTGAAACAGATGCCTCTTTAGCCTCTGCATCGGGTGCAATCGTTATCGGCTTTAATGTACGTGCGGATGCATCTGCACGTAAACTTATCGATAATGAAGGGGTTGATCTGCACTACTACAGTATTATTTATGGCTTGATTGATGAAGTACGTGCGGCAATGAGCGGTTTATTACCACCTGAATTTAGACAAGAGATCACCGGTATTGCAGACGTGCGTGAAGTATTTAAATCTCCTAAAATTGGTGCAATTGCTGGTTGTATGGTGACGGAAGGTATTATCAAACGTAATAACCCGATTCGTGTACTACGTGAAAATATAGTTATTTACGAAGGTGTACTTGAGTCATTGCGTCGCTTTAGAGATGATGTACCTGAAGTACGTAACGGTATTGAGTGTGGTATCGGTGTTAAGAACTACAACGATGTACGCGTAGGCGATCAGATCGAAGTGTTTGAAATAATTGAAGTTAAACGTACTCTATAAGTATAAATTAGCTTTACTGTAAAAAATGGAGGCTTTATGCCTCCATTCGCATTTATATCCAAACTACCTGAATCTGTATCACCAGATAGCTTGGCTATATATAGAATAATCACATTGGTGATTCTGGAGTTACAAATGGCAAAAGAATATAGCCGCTCTTCACGTGTGTCGCAGCAAGTGCAAAAAGAACTGGCACGTATATTACAACAAGAAGTAAAAGATCCGCGCATCGGCATGGTCACTATCTCGGGAGTTGATCTCACACGTGATTTAGCTTATGCAAAGGTATTTGTTACTTTTTTGACTGTTGGTGATCAGACTAACGATGAATCTCTTGAAGGTCTGAATGCTGCTTCTGGTTATATCCGCAGATTATTGGGAAAAGCGATGCAATTGCGTATCGTCCCTGAGGTTCGCTTCTGTTTTGATGAAACATTAACGGAAGGTTTACGCATCTCTGAGTTAGTCAGCGGCGCTATAAAAAGTGATAAGATTAAATCAGCAGAATCAGGTAAAACGGAAGAGGACGAAAAGTAATGGCAAGACGGGGAAAGGGGCGCTCAATAAACGGCATCGTTTTATTAGATAAACCAACAGATATTAGTTCAAATCATGCATTGCAGCGTGTTAAACGTATCTTTTTTGCTAATAAAGCAGGGCATACCGGGGCATTGGATCCGCTTGCAACTGGGATGTTGCCCGTCTGTTTAGGTGAAGCCACAAAATTTTCTCAGTTTTTGCTCGATTCCGATAAACGCTATACTGTTACTGCAACATTAGGTGTGCGCACAACGACCAGCGACTCACAAGGTGAGCTGGTTAGCGAACGGCCAGTTGCAGTTACTCAACAGCAGCTTGATCAGGCGTTAGATACTTTCCGCGGTGAAACTATGCAGGTACCGTCGATGTATTCTGCATTAAAACATAAAGGCCAGCCGCTTTATAAATATGCGCGCGAAGGTATCACCATTGAACGTGACGCGCGGCCGATCACTGTTTATGAAATAAATCAGTTACGTTTTGAAGACAATGAAGTTGATTTAGATATCCACGTCAGTAAGGGCACTTATATTCGTACTATCGTTGACGATTTAGGTGAATTACTCGGTTGTGGTGCACATGTGTCGATGTTACGCCGCACCCAAGTTGCTGATTATCCCTATCAGCGAATGGTCACTATTGATCAGTTGGAAGCGTTAATTGAGCAGGCTAAAGAGTCAGATATCAGTCCTTATGAGCTATTAGATCCGCTTTTATTAGAGATGGACACTGCTGTTAAAAACTTTCCCGAAGTGAATGTCACAGAAGAGATGGGGGACTATGTTTTACATGGTCAGCCTGTGCAGGTATTTGGCGCGCCGAGTGACACTGTTGTGCGCATCACAGTTGGTGATCAACATACCTTTATTGGTGTCGGAGAGATGAATGATGATGGTTTAATCGCACCTAAACGTCTCGCTAATCTGTAAACCTTATTAAAACGGCCCTATTACTAGTTCCCATGCTCTGCGTGGGAATTTAGATGCGCAGCGAGGTAACAAAATGGCTAAATTAGACTTTTCCGCAATTAATAAATCTGCAGCTAACTCATTTAACGAACAGCGCAATTTGATCAAAAAAATAGGTAGAGGTGAAACCGTGCTTTGTGCTACTTGCCAACGCCCCCTTAAATTGAGTGTTTCCGTTACAAGCGAAGTCGGTGTGAGTTGCGAGAAGGGTTGCACGGGTATTAGCCTTGAATTAGAAGATTAAACAGTTTTCCGTAGGCAAGTTACTTCAATATAGATATTCATGTTTTAATTTTCTGTTTGCTGACAATAACCAATAAGCTGATTAATAGGTAACGGTCTGCTGTAATAGTAGCCTTGTAAATAATCACATTTTAAATAAATTAATTGATCTGCAAGTTCTTTTGTTTCAACTCCTTCAGCGACCACTGAACAATTTAACTGGTGTGCTAGGAAAATAAGCGATTTAACAATTGAATAATGGTTTTTTTCTTGTTGCATCAAGGTTACAAAAGAGCGGTCAATCTTAATCTGATGGATAGGTAGTTCTAGGAGCATGGAAAGAGAAGAGTACCCTGTACCAAAATCATCGAGGCTGATTAAAAAACCTTGCTGAGAGAGCCGCAGCAATACCGCTTTAGTGGTAGCCATATCATTCATCGCCGCCGTTTCAGTCACTTCTAAAACCAACTGATGTGGTGAAATTCTGCTTTGTTTAATGAGTTCATCAAGCTGTATTGAAAGATAGTCATCCTGCAGATCTAGAGCTGATAAATTGAGATGGATACAGGCATCAATACTGGTTTGTTTAAGCACCTGCAAGTGTGTACAAATTTCATTTAAAACGAAAAGCGTTATCCATTTAATCAAGTTGTTCTGCTCTGCAATGGGAATAAATTTATCTGGCGGAATGAAGCTTCCTTCTGCTACTGGCCAGCGGATCAGCGCTTCAAAGTGATAGAGGCCACTTGTTTGAATCTTGATTAGTGGTTGGTAATGTACCTCGAATTCTTTCTTCTCAAGGGCGCAGTGTAACTTACTGGATATTTCAAGGTGAGACTGCGCATCACTCTCTAAATTTTCATTATAAATTATATATTCGATCTGTTTCTTTTTCGCCTCACTCATTGCTGCATCTGCCTGCTGTAATAGGAGGGGAACCTGAGTGCAATGTTTTGGGAAGAGGGCGCCACCGATAGAGATACTGATTTTAAGATTATAGCTGTTGATGCTGAAAGGGGATTTGAGTGTCAGATGGATAGTGCGCATTAAATTGCTAATATCTTTATCTGTAACTGCATTCGATATTAGCATGAATTGATCGCCACCGACCCGAGCAATAAAACAGTCGTTAGGTAGTTTTCTTTGAATCACTGATGCTATTTTTATCAGAATCTGATCGGCAAAGCTATGTCCGAGCATATCATTTATCTGTTTGAAGCGATTAATATCTAAAACAAAGACCGAAAAAGGTTTTGCTTGCTCACTTTTTTTGTTAATTACACTTAAAAAATGTTGGCGATTAGCAAGCCCTGTTAGTGAATCGTGAAGTGAATTATATTTTTCTTGATGGGAAATATTATGAATTTTGTTAATACTTTTCTGGCTTAATCTAATAACCATCATAACAAAAATGCCCCCTCCAAATAGAATCAGAGATAGGCTTTTTTCAATAAACGTGGGTGAAGTCTTAGCGTATAAAAAATAAAGGAAAATCAGGTAACCGAAGATAAATAAGATAATAAAAGTCAGTAAAATTTTCCAACCGACATTATTATCTTGTTTGCAGATAAAAATAGTAGGTTTAAGGCTAGAAAGTAAAAAACACACACCTGCTATAATCAGAAATGCGGTCATGTAAGTTAACTTCTCCCATACAATTCATCTGTTTTGTAGTGAATTTTAATTAGATGGCGACTTTATTGGTTATTATTTTAATTGGATGAATGCTTTATTCGTATTGATTAATATACGAGTCTATTCGCATAATATAAAAACAACAAATGGTTTACATTTAAAAATAGTCCTCGACTATGGAATAAGTTTTAATTTGTGATATACAATTTTTAATTGGCTTTGCTGATCAGTTAAGATTAAATCAGATGTAAATAAACATTGCGTAGTATCTGCTTAATATATAAAATATGCGCTCACTTTATCGCTGAATTAGTGATCGGCGATAATAATTTAAATAGGTTAATTCACTTAACCACAAAATATCGGAGTATGTTATGTCACTAAGTGCACAACAAAAAGCTGAAATTGTAGCTAAATTTGGTCGTTCTGAAGGCGATACTGGTTCTTCTGAAGTACAAGTTGCATTGTACACAGTACAAATCAACCATCTACAAGGTCACTTTAAAGAGCACATCCATGATCACCACAGCCGTCGTGGTCTATTACGCATGGTAAGTCAACGTCGTAAATTACTTGACTACTTAAAGCGTAAAGATGTTGCTGCTTACACAGCACTAATCGCAGAATTAGGTCTACGTCGTTAATTTCGACTTAAACCCTGACTTCAAAAAGAGCCTTATGGCTCTTTTTTTGTGCCTGTAGAAAAATGTAATGGCGACATTCTATCGTCGCGAAGAGTTAAAAATTTATTATTAATATTCATTTATATAAGAGACGTTATTGTTGATGCCGAGGTGGTTGATGGATAATTTATTTCTCTAGTCCATGGTAGATGATTTTGAACGGCGAGCTAGATTTTGGAAAATAAGCGGTTATTGATTGAATAAGTTTGCTTGTATCTAAAGCAAGTAAATTAGCTATAGAATAAAATCATTAAGTAAGAGGATTCCCTAAAAAGAATATCATTTTATCTTCAATTGTATTTTTATCAATGTATGGAGTCTATATGGAAGTGCTTAAATGGTTGCTGATCATCTCTTTTGGTATCGTATTTTGTGTGCTCAGTGTGGTGTTAATTAATCTAATATTTGTCGGAAAAATTACCGAAGTAAAAATTTGGTTTTCTTCTACTGTGCAGATACTTGATAATAATATACAAGTTGAAGAAAAAGAAAATGTAACACAGCAAGTGATTAATGTTGACCGCAAACATAAATCTGCACTTCCTCTCTCTGAAAAATTAGATTTAACATCGCAAGGCAAGTTGATCAAAAGAGACATATTTTCTAATGAAGACCAACATACCGCCGTGATCTCTTTACGCTTAGGCAACACAGAGAGGGAACTCATATTTAAAAAAAACAGTATTTATGAACGTCAAGATAATCAAATAGGTAAACTTCTTCATGAATTAGACCTCTCTAAAATGAAGATTCAATCCGCAAATTATGTTAATGAACAGATTGTTTTACTAAGTGGGATGGCTACTGCTCCCAAGGCGTTCGGTACGTATTTATGGCAAATTGACTTAAATAGCTTTGAGGTGATATTACTTACTACAGATCTATATTTTTCTTCTATTCCGCCAAAGATTTTAACAGCAAAAGGCTTTGATGGCGTTATTGCTATTTATTATCAAGATAGCTTTATTTTTGGTTTTGGTGGTGATTGTACCCAGCCCAGAATAAGTACAATAAGGCTGTATTCAAGTAAATATCCTCAAGGGCATGATATAGCTAAATTTAGCTACAAGGCGGGTACCATTATTGACGTGAGTGTCGAAAATGGGGTTTTAATTTTGACAGGGGATCCTAGCCGTCCTCAAAATGGCAGTGACAATCATCATCGGCCCGCACGATTTTGGAAAATTTCAGGTTTCTAGAGATAAAAAGTTAACAAGTGCTGAATCGGGCTGTGATGAAAAAAGTGGTACTAATTTTCTTATTAATTCTTTCATATGGAGTGACTGCTGTGGGAAGTAAAGGTATAGCTAAATAGTGCCTGTTTTCAGAGATGACAGGCGTTATAAATTTTGAGGGTAAGCCAGCGGCCGGCGTAAAGTTAGTACGTATGGTGGATTACGATAAAGCTCAATACGACGAAACAGTGACCGGTGAAAATGGAAACTTTCATTTCCCTGCACTTTATCGTCGTAATATAATTGGGAAGTTTCTACCGATGCAATTTGTGGCTAATCAAAAGATTACTGCTTATAAAGACGAGGTAGAATATTTAGTCTGGGAAGCCACAACCATGGACAGCACTGAAAACTATGAAGCGCGCGGTAAGCCATTAGTTGTTTCATGTGAACTTTCGTTAGAAGAAGCGAGTTATATTAAGGTCAATGGGAACTTGATCTATAGTCACTGTACTTGGGATGTGAAGCCCGATCCACCTAGTGATAGGTCAAGTTTTTTTGTTCATGAAGAAGACAAAGAAGATGAATATGATGATTTTCAACCAAGTAATGTAGATAAGGAGTTTTAAAATGGCAAGGATCACTGCAACATTATCATCAGAATATAAATAGCATACGTTTTGCTTTCCTCTTAATTTAAACGAAACAATTCAACACCCCACACTCGCTAATTATTAGCCATTTCCTCACCTTATACTGATTTTTAAAATCCCTGTCATTTTTAAGTTCTGTTCTGAAAGCTTAGTTCCTTGCTTTTTTTGTGTTTTTTTTTAGATATGTATGGTTAAATTATAATATTTACGTCAATCGCTAAATATTATCGTTTGACAACAACTCTCATCTTGTTTTTGTTGTTAACTAAAATGCGGCTTTGTACTGTTTTTCCATGCAGCGATACAATTATTTCTGTTGCACATAAATAGAGAAGCGAATTAACGGATTGGTATAAGTAGGAATATGATGAAAAAACACATTTTACTAATTTTATTATTAATATTTTCATATGGAGTAACTGCGGTGAGTATAAAACAGTGCCTGTTTTCAGAGATGACAGGGGTAGTTAATTTTGAAGGTAAACCTGCGGCTGGCGTAAAGTTAGTACGTATGGTGGATTACAATAAAGCTCAATACGACGAAACAGTAACTGATGAAAATGGCAAGTTTCATTTTTCTCCGATATACCGTAGCAGCCTTCTTAGTGCGGTTTTACCAATGGAGTTTGTAGTTGCGCAAAAAATTACAGCATTTTATGATGGTAAAGAATATGAAATGTGGAGTGGTACAAAAAGAAAATCAGAGGAGAACTCTGAAGCTCGAGGTAAGCCTTTGCACGTCAGTTGTGAGTTAACCCTGCCAGAACTGAACTTTATAATTGTAGAAAGATCTCCAATTTTTAGTTTATGTACATGGGACGTTGAAGCTGATCCTGATGATAGAAGTAGTTTATTTGGATAAATATTTAGGAGTATTACATGTCTAATGCGCAATCTGCCATAGTCGCTGCAACAATAGCTGATGATGTATATGCATTAACAAAACAACTAACTAAAGAGGATGCCTTACGTTTGTTGAATAGGCTTTATAAAGGGAGCTTTAGTTTTGCGGATGATAATTTATTAACAGCGAAAACAGGTGGGCCTCCTGGATTTAAAATATCAACAGGTTTTGGCTTTGTTTTATTAGGTAAAAAAGCACCTTATAAAGGCCACGCATTTATCGTATTTCGAGGTACTCAGTTGCTTGCTGATTGGCTCACTAACGGTCATATAGCAACATCTAGAAGTGAGTCGGGTCATCTAGTACATGGAGGTTTCCATAATACATTTAATACGATGAAACCACGCTTAAAAGATTTTGTTAATGTGATTAACCAACCCCGTCATGGGATTCATACTGTGCATTGTGTGGGTCATAGTTTAGGCGGTGCTTTAGCGACTCTTTGTGCGAACTGGGTCAGTACGAGTAAAAGCACTTATTTGTATACTTTTGGTAGTCCTAGAACTGGTTTAGCCAGTTTTGCTGAAAATATCACACAAAAATTAAACAGTGAAAATATTTTTAGGGCTTACCATAAAACAGATCCTGTTCCTAAGTTATTGCCTTGGCCTTATACCCACGTCCCTTTTTCTGGTGGTGATTATTATTTACCGTCCCCTGGCAGTAATTTTTCTGCGACATATCATGGTATGGATATGTATATAGCAACTATTAAACGAGAAGGGAATTGGCCACAGTTAAAAGGTTTTGTAGAAGAAAAGAAAACTGATTTTGGCATTGCTCGTTGGTTAGAGAGCAAGGAAACTAACTCATTAACGGTTACTGTTGTTGGATGGTTAGAGCAAGCATTAGTCTGGGTACTAAAGAAGTGCTTAGGAGCAGCACATACAGCATTAGCTGGACTAGTCGGTGGATCAATTACTTTGATTGATAAGCTAGCGTACATATTAGCGAAAGGGGTTAATCTTGCTGAAAATATTTCGTATTGGGTTTTATTATTCATTAAAAAGTTAATGCAAGTATTAGGTATGCCTTTTGTGTCAGACAAACTTGAAATGTCGCAAAACTTCATACGTAGTGTCATGGTGCGTTTACAACGGGAAGTGACGATTGCTTCTCAGCAAGCGTTAATGCAAAAAATTGGTTAACTAGTGATAATCAATAGTTATATAAAACTCACTCTATATTATTGGCGCTAGGAGTGAGTTTCATCAACAAATAAGCAAATGCTTTAACATCATGGTATTCAAATAAATGCTATTTACTCATCCCCCTCCTAAAAACTCTAAAAAAAAACTGCAAAAAAGTTTTAAAGCAAAAACTTTGACGTATACTATCGGCGCGATAAAAAGCAAAACGAAAATAATTATATTAAAGGAAAAAAAATGACTCCTATTGTAAAAAGTTTCCAGTATGGCGAACATACGGTAACACTAGAAACGGGCGTAATGGCTCGTCAAGCGACTGCCGCTGTAATGTGTAGCATGGACGATACTTGTGTATTCGTTTCTGTTGTTGGTAAAAATGCTGACAATCAAGAGCGTGATTTCTTCCCTCTGACTGTTAACTACCAAGAAAAAACCTACGCTGCAGGTAAAATTCCAGGTGGTTTCTTCAAACGTGAAGGCCGCCCAAGTGAAGAAGAAACGTTAATTGCACGTCTTATTGACCGTCCAGTTCGTCCTCTTTTCCCAGCAGGTTTTAAAAACGAAGTGCAAGTGATTGCAACGGTTGTTTCTATCAACCCTGAAATTAACCCAGATATCGTTGCTATGATTGCAACATCAGCTGCACTCTCTATCTCTGGTATGCCATTTAATGGTCCTATCGGCTGTGCACGCGTTGGTTATAAAGAAGGTCAATACCTACTTAACCCGACCAAAACAGAATTAGAAACAAGTGATCTTAACCTTGTGGTATCTGGTACAGATAACGCAGTATTAATGGTTGAATCTGAAGCGGGCATCTTAAGTGAAGATGTTATGCTTGGCGCGGTTGTATACGGCCACGATCAACAGCAAGTTGTTGTTGAAGCGATTAAAGAATTTGCAACTGACGTTGCTCGCCCTCTTTGGGATTGGGCTGCGCCTGCACGCAACGAAGCATTAGATGCTGCGATTGCAACAGAAGCACAAACGCGTTTCCAAGAAGCTTACCAGATCAGTGATAAAGGGCAGCGTTACGATGCCATTAAAGCTATCACTACTGAAGTTAAAGCTAAATTATTAGCAAGCGACGAAACATTAGAAGCTAAGCAAGTAGGTGAATACCTGCACGATTTAGAAAAAACAGTGGTTCGTACACGCATCATTAAAGGTGAGCCGCGCATTGACGGACGTGATCCGCAAAGCATTCGTGCGTTGAACGTAATGACTGGCGTTCTGCCACGTACTCACGGTAGTGCACTGTTCACTCGTGGCGAAACACAAGCATTAGTTACTGCTACACTTGGCACCCAACGTGATGCACAGATTATTGACAGCCTAATGGGCGAGAAGAAAGATAACTTCTTACTACATTATAACTTCCCTCCATACTGTGTAGGCGAAACTGGTTTTGTGGGTTCTCCTAAACGTCGTGAGATTGGCCATGGCCGTCTAGCTAAACGTGGCGTTCTAGCGGTTATGCCTTCTTTGGAAGATTTCCCGTACACAGTACGTGTTGTTTCTGAAATTACTGAATCAAACGGTTCATCTTCAATGGCTTCTGTTTGTGGTGCATCGCTAGCGCTGATGGATGCCGGTGTTCCGCTTAAAGCATCTGTTGCGGGTATCGCTATGGGTCTTGTGAAAGAGGGCGAAGAGTTCGTTGTTCTTTCTGATATCTTAGGTGATGAAGATCATCTTGGCGATATGGACTTTAAAGTTGCCGGTACAACTGCAGGTATTACTGCACTGCAGATGGATATCAAAATCGAAGGTATCACACGTGAAATCATGCAAATTGCTTTAAACCAGGCAAAAGCAGCACGTTTACATATCTTATCTGTAATGGATGAAGCTCTTCCAAAAGGTCGCGCTGATATTTCTCAATTTGCACCGCGCATTCACACTCTCAAAATCCCAACGGATAAAATCCGTGACGTTATTGGTAAAGGTGGCGCAACAATTCGTGCTCTTTGTGAAGAAACGGGCACCACGATTGAAATCGAAGATGATGGCACAGTTAAAATTGCTGCAACATCTGGTGAGCAGGCAGAAGATGCAATCAACCGCATTAAATCGCTTACAGCTGAAGTTGAAGTAGGCACTATCTACTCAGGTAAAGTTGTTCGTCTGGCTGACTTCGGTGCGTTCGTTAACATTCTTCCAGGTAAAGATGGCCTAGTGCACATCTCGCAAATCTGTGAAGAGCGTATACAGAAAGTTTCTGACCATCTAAAAGAAGGTCAAGAAGTTAAAGTTAAAGTGTTAGAAGTTGATCGCCAAGGCCGTGTTCGCCTAAGCATCAAAGAAGCAATGGAAAAGAAAGACGTTCCAGCTGCTGAGTAATCATTTGATTGATTAATTAAAAAGGAAGCTCCGGCTTCCTTTTTTTATGCCTGTTAAAAATTTAGAAAGAGCGAAGATGGTCTAGTGCACATATCTCATCTTATGCCTCAAATAATGGTGAAGAGCGTATACATAAAATTCTGACCATCTAAAAGAAGGTCAAGAAGTTAAAAAGTGTTAGAAGTTGATCGCCAAGGCACTCTCTTTAAAGAAAGTTGCCGCCTAACCGTCATCGATGCAATGGAAAAGAAAGACGTTCCAGCTGCTGAGTAATCATTTGATTGATTAGTTAAAAAAGGAAGCTTTGGCTTCCTTTTTTTATGCCTGTTAAAAATTTAGAAAGAGCGAAGATGGCCTAGTGCAGATCTCTCATCTATGCCTCAAATAATGGTGAAGAGCGCAGACAGAAACTCTCAGCCCTTCTTTACACTGTAAAACTGTGTGTCGGTTGCTTATCATTGCCTATTGCTATTGAGGATACAGAGGAGCACGACGGTAACAATCTAAGGAAGGATCGCGGAAAAGAGGAAACGAATATTTACGGTTTGCTCTTATTTTGTGTTTATTCTAAATCGCAGATGTAAAAAAACCGAGATTAACTCGGTTTTTCAATAGAGATTAAAAATCAGGAATTATTATTTTGGCTCACCGATTGGTAAAACGGTTTCTCCTAATTGTTCATTGATCACTTCAGCCATGGCTAAGTAGATCGCACTTAATCCACAGATAATTCCTTCAAAACCAGCAATTGTCCCAATCAGTTTTGAGCCTGTGAAATCACGCACAGCCAACAGAAAAAAGAGTACTGTTAAGCTGGCAAATATAAATCTAAGCACAAAATTGCCACGCAGCGTACCGACAAACATAAAACCAGTGAAGATACCCCACATCACCAGATACCAAGCCATAAAACCATGTGGCGTTGCATCAGCCAAACCAAGTTTAGGAAAAACAATGAGTACGACTAGGCTGATCCAGAAAAAACCGTAAGAAGTAAATGCAGTTAGTCCAAAGGTGTTACCTTTTTTAAATTCAAGTATACCCGCGATAACTTGCGCAATACCGCCGTAACAAAGGCCCATTGCAAGAATCATTGCGCTCATTGGGAAAAAACCCGCGTTATGGATGTTAAGTAAAACAGTGGTCATACCAAAGCCCATTAGGCCAAGGGGGGCTGGATTAGCATAGTTAATAGTTTGTGACACGCAATGTACCTTTTTATATTAATGGATGGATAAATCGCGCGGACAATAGCACGACTATTTTTTTTGTAAAGAAAATAGTTGAAATAAGATTTAGCTCACATTTCAGATCGATTTTGAGCTCTTTTTTGCGTGCCAGGACGCACATATACAGCCTTTATTTCTGAATAGTTATTCATGTTTTAATAAATAATATGCAGAGCAAAGCTTTGTATTAATTTTATTAATTTAAATCTATAAAGCAGGTACAATGAGATTTATTGTCAATAAAAATGAATATTAACTATGAGTTTACCAACCTTATCAATAAGAAATCTGCATAAATCATTCGCAGATAATGAAGTATTAAAAGGTATCGATTTAGATGCGCACAAAGGTGACGTTATCTCTATTTTGGGGGCTTCTGGCTCAGGTAAAAGTACACTTTTGCGTTGTGTGAACTTACTTGAAACGCCGACCTCGGGTGATATTTTGGTAAACGGTGAGTTAATCAAAATGAAACAGGATAAAAAAAGAGGTCTGATTCCTGTTTCAATAAAACAAGTTGAACGTATCCGTTCCCGTTTGGCGATGGTGTTCCAAAGTTTTAATTTGTGGTCGCATATGACTGTATTAGAAAATGTTATTGAGGCACCGGTACATGTTTTAGGGGTACCTAAAAAAGAAGCGATTGTGAAAGCGGAAGCAATTTTACAACGTGTCGGTTTATATGAAAAAAAAGGTTTTTTTCCAGGTCAGCTTTCCGGTGGACAGCAGCAACGCGTCGCGATTGCACGTGCGCTGGCTGTTGAACCTGAAGTGATGTTATTTGACGAACCTACCTCGGCGCTTGATCCCGAATTAGTCGGCGAAGTGTTAAATGTGATGCGTGGTCTTGCTGAAGAGGGAAGGACTATGCTGGTTGTTACTCATGAGATGACCTTTGCGCGTGATGTTTCTAATAAAGTACTGTTTTTACATCAAGGTTTAGTTGAAGAGGAGGGAAAACCAGAGCAGGTTTTTGGAAATCCATCATCAGAACGTTTCAAAAAATTTATTTCATCTGTTTATTAATAACACTCACTGGATCTGAATTTATTTTTCAGTTCTTAGTAATTTCACTTAACTTATCTACCGTAACATAAGGAACTAAAATGAAAAAAATCACTTTATGCTGGATGCAAATGGCAATCACACTACTTGCTTTGTCTTTCAATACCGCGCAGGCAAAAGAATGGAAAGAGATTCGTATTGGCGTGGAAGGCGCTTACCCTCCTTTTAGTAAAACGGAAGCCGACGGCAGTGTAACCGGCTTTGATATCGACATCGCCAATGCATTATGTGAGGAGATGAAAGCTAAGTGTACCTTTGTAAAACAAGATTGGGATGGCATTATTCCCGCGTTAATGTCCCGCAAATTTGATGCAGTTATTGCCACCATGGACATTACTGAAGAACGCTTGAAAAAAGTGGCGTTTACTAATAAATATCAGCATATTCCAGCTCGTTTTGTGGCATTGAAAGGTGCGCAATATCAGGCGACAGACACGTTTATGGCTGATAAAAAGATTGGCGTACAGCGAGCAACCTCAATGGATATGTATATTTCAGATAATTATCCGAGCGCTCAAATCAAGCGTTACGGCTCAGCCGATGAAGCATACCTTGATCTTAAAGCGGGCCGCTTAGATCTTGTACTGGCAGACTCTGCTGCTATTACTGGCGGGCTGTTAGAGAAAGATGGCGGTGATAAATTCGCATTTATCGGGCCTAAGCTTAATGATCCTAAGTGGTTTGGTGAAGGTGCGGGTATTGCAATTCGCAAACAAAATCAGGATCTCGTTAAGCAGTTTAACCGTGCAATTGCCGCAATCCGTGCAAACGGAACTTATACAACAATACAAGATAAATACTTTAGTTTCGATGTTTATGGTAGTGACCAATAAGTATTAATTAACTCAACCGCGAAGGCTTAAAATCGTCCTTTGCGGTTGTAACCGATAAGAAACAGTTATGCTTGAACTGCAAAATTACCAGAATATACTGCTTGAAGGTGCATGGTTAACCGTTCAAGTTGCATTGCTTTCATTATTACTGGCGGTTGTTCTGGGGCTGCTCGGTGCACTAGCCAAATTATCACATTCGCTTATTTTAAAAAGTATCGCGACGTTATACACCACTATTATTCGCGGTATTCCCGATTTAATTTTGATGCTGCTGATCTTTTTTGGCGGTCAGATGCTGGTTAATGATTTAAGTTACCGGTTAAATGAATGGCTTAATGAAACGGTTACCCGTTTTGATGCTGCCCATGAGTGGTACGCATTTTTACCTGACTATATCGATATTAGCCCCTATTTTGCCGGCATTATAACCATAGGTTTTATCTTTGGAGCCTATATGGCGGAAACATTTCGCGGTGCAATTATGTCTGTTGAAAAAGGCCAGCTAGAAGCCGCTACGGCCTATGGTATGAGCAGGTCTAAAATATTCACCCGGGTAATGTTTCCGCAAATGATGCGTCATGCCCTGCCGGGGATAGGCAATAACTGGCAGGTTTTATTAAAAACAACGGCGTTAGTCTCTATTATTGGTTTACAGGATATGGTTAAGATTGCTGGGGATGCTGCAGGTTCGACCCAAAAACCATTTACCTTTTATCTAGCCGTTGCCTTTATTTTTCTTTTATTTACTTTTATTTCAAGCTCGTTTTTAAATTGGGCTGAACGTAAATATACAATTAAAACGAGGTAGAGATGGATTTATCAATTATTGTTAATGAATACCCGTTATACCTCGAAGGGCTATGGACTACTGCGCTGCTTGTCTCTGGTTCATTACTGTTAGGTCTGCTGATTGCGATCCCTGCTGGTATTTTACAAAGTAGCGAAAACCGGCTGGTTAGAGGCGTTATTGGTTCGTATATGTACTTCTTTCGCGGTACACCATTATTAGTGCAGCTGTTTATTATTTACTACGGAAGTGCGCAGTTTGATTGGCTGCGGGAAAGTTGGTTGTGGGATTACTTTCAGGATGCCTGGTTCTGTGCATTATTAGCCTTTACATTAAATACCGGTGCTTATACCGCAGAGATAGTACGCGGTGTGATTGGAACTGTGCCCGAAGGAGAGCTCGAAGCGGCTAAAGCTTATGGCATGAGCAGGTGGAAAATTTTACGGCGAATCATTTTACCCAATTCATTGCGGCGTGCACTACCAGCCTACAGTAATGAGGTGATCTTTATGATTCATGGCAGTGCGATTGCCGGTGTGGTGACTATTGTTGATATCACAGGCGCGGCTCGCGTAGTGAATGCGCGATATTATGCCCCCTTTGAAGCGTATTTAGCAGCGGGCCTTTTATATATGTGCTTAACCTTTTCTGTTATTTACGTTTTTAAAAAGTGGGAACAGCGTTACTTAAAGAGTTAACGTTCAATCAGTTAAAGTTGATTCTTAAACGCTATTATTTACTTTTTATGCTTGATTGATCGTGCGTAGCAGTTAATTTATTTACCACACATGGTATATTTAACTTAATTATGTTTCTCAATGCTAATCAATATTAGAGCTGACTGATATAAAGGTTAATTGCACTCGCTAAAATTATTTAAATAGGGATCTTATCAGATATGGAAATGAAATTATTAATCGCAGCTTTAAGCTTTATGTCCTGTTCAGTGATCGCGGATGTAAAGACTCTCGTTCACGATGTAAACGGAAAAAGCGAGGTAACAGTACAAAATGTCGGTGATACGGCTTGTACATTGAACTATAAAAATAGTGACTACCTAACGAGTGAGGGGATGCCTATCTTTTATACCTTCCAAGTTGAACTTCATGAGGGGGAATTACAAGAGGGGATGCAATCTTGGTTGCCGCATGGGATTAAACCTGGAGAGCCGAGTATATTATCTTTTCATGATACGACTATTGGGAAAATCTATGAATATACTGACAATACTTCCTTGTACGGCGAACTGTTTTATAAAACGAACCTATTAACTCACTTTTTGGCTGTAGACAAAATACTCATGCGCCAGGGGGGGGTGACAATAAATATGCCTGTTTATAAAAAGGCAGAGATATCGAATAAAACAATAAACGTCTTTAAAAACTGTATTAAGAAGCTCGATAAAGCATTGCTGACGTTTTGTAAAAGCTCGAATGATGCATCTAAATTGTGTATAGCTAAAAAAGCGAATGCCAACAAGGGTTCCGTTAATGAGCTTATTAAGAATGATCCTGAGTTTATTGCTGCAGCCAAAATCAAAGCACTTAAAGAAGCCAGGGCACTTGACGCAACTAAAGCACTTGAAGCAAACAAAGCTTTTGAAGCGGCCGTAGCCATTGAAGTAGCTAAAGCACTCAGAGAAGCTAGGGTGAAAGCATTTAAGGCTGCAGTTGATAAAGCGGCTGCCGCCAAAAACAGGAAGAAACTCACTATTTTTGCTGACAACGTTGAAGCTCCTTTCCATCTTAATAAATTTGGCCATAATGATCCTGCTATAGCGAAAATAATTAAAGGGGGGATGCGTGGTAATGTTATGCGTGTTAATTATCCAGCCGATGGTGGTGTTGCATATTATGCGAGTAATAGCGGTATAGATTATTCTGAATATATCTATATTGAATTTGATCTTAAGCTAATATCTGATCATCGTGCTGATAGTAAGCTAAATATCAAAATGGATTGTTTTGATTCTTGCAGCTCGGGTCCGTACGTAATTGAAAAACCAAGACTGGGTGTGTGGAAGCACTATCAGGTGCGCTTGGAAGATTTAATTAACAATCCCGGCTCAAACCTTGATATTGCTAATGTGAATGTACCCTTTGCTATTTTTCCTGATTTTGGGAATCAACGTGGTGTTGCATTTATTATCGATAGTGTTGTTATGACTAACTACTAATGTGAATTCAGCATTTTCAATTATTGTCAACGCAGTGTTACATTGCTGCTTTGAGTAATTAAAGCGCTAATAATTGCATAAACAAGAGTAAAAAAAGGTTAACGAAATAAATTCGTTAACCTTTTTTTTTGCCCAGCAAAGCCGCTCACTTGCAAAATAGAGAGTACGCCTTAACTAAGGGGAATATAATCAAGGGCATCTCGGCCAACGGTGACGCCGAAAGGATAGCAGTACAGCGTAACCTGTTTCGCCAATATTGATGAGTAAGCTACAAAATAGCGCTAAAACATACCTGCAGCATAATCTGGTGAATAGCCCTTTGGGTGAAAGCGCTTACTTGTGTGTTGTAGCTCTCTTTTTGTTTGTATTTTAATCTGTATACTCATCTTATAGTGCTTACGCATTGATTAAATAGCGGTTATTATCAAATCGGAGGCAAGTATGGGCTAGATCTACGGATTTAGTCATTTTTCATTGCTTTATAAGTAAGCGCTTACATTTTGGTGTGGGGCTGTTTGTGAACTTTAAAAAAAATACTCATGCGGAGAAATATATTCATGTTTGCTATTTTGATAGAAGCAGCTGGCTCTCGTATCTTAAAAAAGGGATTTTATAAAATATGCACAGTAAAATTTTAATTGCAGCTTTAAGTTTTATCTCATGTTCAGTAATTGCAGATGTGCAGACACTTGCTCATGAGACAAATAAGAACCGTGAGGTGACAGTACAAAATATAGGAGATTCTGCTTGTACTTTGAACTATAAAAATGGTAATTATCTGACGAATGAGGGGTTTCCTGTCTTTTATAATTTCCAAGCCGAGCTTAATAATGGCGAGATAAAAACTGGGATGCAATCTTGGTTACCACATGGGATGAAAGCGAATAAAGTGACCACATTATCTTTCCATAATGAGAATAATGGGAAAATTTATGAATATAGGGAAAAAGCGTCCAAGCATGGTAATCTGTTTTATAACACAGATTTATTCACTCGTTTCTTAGATGCAGAAAAAGTATTTATTCGTCAGGGACGAACGGTAAAAGAGATGCCAGTTTATACCAGGGCTGATATACCGGAAAAAGTAAAAAACTCTTTTCAACATTGTCTTAAAAAACTTGATCAAGCCTTAAATGAGTTCTGTTTAAGTTCAAGTGATGCTTCTAAACTTTGCATCGTAAAAAAAGCAGATGCCAAAAAAGGTTATCCTAATGAAGTTATTAAGGATGATCCTAAGATTATTGCTGCACTAAAAGCTGCAAAAGCTGCAAAAGCAGAAGCTGCGGAAATAGCAGCAGCGGAGAAAGCTGTAAAAGCAGCAGAGAAAGTTGCAAAAGCCGCTATAATCGCTGCAGCTGCAAAAGTAGCGGAAGCTGCTCAAATCGCACAAGCAGCGAAAGAGGCTGAAATTATTCAAGCAGCACAAGTTGCTAAAGCCGCTCAAGTTGCTTTAGTCCTTTCTGGAATTGCCGCAGACGAGCGTGAAGAGAAAGTTAAAAAGATTCTTACTATTTATGCGGATAAAGTTGAACCTCCTTTTCACTTGAATAAATTTGTACAATATGACCGATTGATAGTTTCGCAGGTAAGTGACGTTGACCATGGTCAAGTTACGCGCATTAAATTTTATACAGATAAAGGCATTGCATTTTTTGAAACTGTTAATGGCGAGAATTATGCTGAATATGATTATCTTGAATTCGATCTGAAAGTAAAATTTGATCCGAGAAAGAAAGGCGGGCTGGTGATCAAAATGGATTGTTTCTACCCTTGTAGTTCTGGCGATTATGTAATCAAAAAACCTCAAGAGGACAGTTGGGCGCATTATAAAATCAAACTGGCTGACTTAATTAATCAGTCTGGTTCAACCCTAGATATCACTAATGTGAATATCCCATTTGCGATATTACCCGACTGGGGTAAGCAACGTGGTGTTGTTCTAATGGTGGATAATATTAGCTTAACTAATTAAATGAAATCGGTTCATTTTTTCTAGAAAGGTTAACGCGTATTGCGCGTTAACCTTTGATCACTTTTAGTGTGACAAAATCTGTTCTAAAAATAGCTTGAGGCGATCCGACTGCGGATTATCAAAGAACTGCTGCGGTTCATTCTCTTCAATAATTTGCCCTGCATCCATAAAGATAACACGATCAGCGACTTTTTTGGCAAAGCCCATCTCATGAGTAACACAGATCATGGTGATCCCTTCATCTGCAAGCTCGACCATTACATCAAGTACCTCAGAAACCATCTCTGGATCTAATGCAGAGGTCGGCTCATCAAATAACATAATATTAGGGTTGATACATAAGCAGCGTGCAATAGCGACCCGTTGCTGCTGCCCACCGGATAGTTGATTCGGATATTTATATGCCTGATCTAAAATCTTTACGCGATCAAGATAATACATGGCCGTTTCAATGGCTTCTTTACGCGGTTTTTTATGTACCCAGATAGGTGCTAAAAGCAGATTTTCGAGCACGGAAAGATGCGGAAATAGGTTGAAGTGTTGGAATACCATGCCCACTTCTGCGCGGATATGACGCACCACTTTAAGATCGTCGGTCAGCTCTGTCCCATTAATGGTAATGCTGCCTTTTTGGAATTCTTCAAGACCATTTAAGCAGCGGATAGTGGTTGATTTCCCCGATCCTGACGGACCACAAATAACCACTTTCTCGCCTTTTTTAATGGTTAAATTAATATCTTTGAGTACGTGAAAATCCCCATACCATTTATTAACTTTTTGCATTGTGATCATGTTTTCTTCTGCGGACATGAAATTTCCTTTTTGACTAATAATGTTAAACAGGCATCATTTAAAAATAAGTATCAATTTATTGATTATTGCAATTAATGCTCTGTATTAAATTTGCGTTCAATAGATTTTGAGTATTGCGACATACTGAAGCAGATAACCCAGTAAATAAGAGTGACAAATACATACCCTTCAACTTCAAATCCTAACCAGTCTG
>NZ_JBLIEK010000022.1:0-43695 GCF_047632995.1 Psychromonas sp. | reverse complement strand
TAAAATCTCAATGTAGAATAACTATACTTCAATTTTATGCCTAGCATCTAAGTACAATTTGAACTTGCTGATTTTGCATCTTGAAGTAACATGGGTATATAAGTGGCTTGAGTATAAAGAGAATGTTAATCTGCATCTTAATATTCACCAACCTATTTATTATAAAACTGTTGCCTAAATTCGAAAAACTATGACTAATTGCACTGCCAATATACTGATCAAACCGATTTCATTAACACACATTGAATTTTCCAATCTAAAACATCAAATCGCCGGACGTGACTGGGGGATTTTATTAGAGTCAGCGGATACCGCGCATATTGACAGCCGTTGGTCAATTTACAGTGCCCAACCCATTGCCACACTGCAAACATTTAATGGAATAACTAAGGTAGAGCAAAACAATCACTGCTCAGAGCAAAAAAATGATCCTTTTGAAATATTGCACTCACTGCGCAGCGCATTATTTCACGACACAGCCACTGACCACAAGCCCTTCACGGGTGGCGCATTGGGCAGTATTGCTTATGAACAGGGTTATCAATTTGAAAAAATAACAGATGCGCACAAACCACAAGGTCTGAATTTACCTGATATGGCCATTGGTTTTTATGACTGGGCGTTAGTCTATGATAACCAAGATTCACAGTTTCATCTGATCGTTCATAAAACCAAAGACAAAGTTAAAAAGATAACTGATTTATGGTCGGCACGCCTTACTTGGTTAAAAAAACAAAGCCGAATCCCCCCCGCTTCAGCACGCTTTAAATTAGATTCCAGCTGGTCTGCAAATATGGATAAGCAGCTTTATCGGAAAAAATTTAATAAAATTCAAAATTACATCCTCAGTGGAGATTGTTACCAAGTTAATTTGGCGCAACGCTTTCAAGCCGCTTATCAAGGAGATGAATACCAAGCTTATCAAGCACTCTTTAATGATAACAAGCCGCCTTTCGGCGCTTTTTTACGTCTCCCCTCGCAGGTTATTTTATCCTTATCACCCGAGCGCTTTTTAAAATTGCACAACGGGGTTGTTGAAAGTAAGCCTATCAAAGGTACGCGTCCGCGTTTTAAAAATGCAATACAAGATAAAAATAGCCGACAAGCGTTAATCGATTCAGAAAAGGATCGGGCTGAAAACTTAATGATTGTTGATCTACTGCGCAATGATATTGGCCGCGTCTGCGAACCGGGCAGCGTCAGCGTGCCGAAATTATTTGATCTGGAAAGTTTTCCTGCAGTGCACCACTTAGTCAGTACTGTATTAGGAAAATTAGCCACAAACTACAGTACAGAAGAGTTGCTGCGCGTGTGTTTCCCGGGCGGCTCAATTACCGGCGCGCCGAAAATACGCGCAATGGAGATTATTGCGGAACTCGAGCCAGATAGACGCCATCAGTACTGTGGCAGTATTGGTTATATAAACGGGGACGGACAGATGGATACGAACATATCAATCCGAACATTGGTATGCCATAAACAAAAAATATTTTGCTGGGCGGGTGGCGGTTTAGTTGCAGAGTCTGTTTTTGAACAAGAGTATCAGGAGTGTTTCGATAAAGTCAGCAAAATTTTGCCCTGCCTTGAAGCGTTAAATAACCATTGTAAATAGTCAAAATGTGAATCACGTGATTCACATTTATCAAGGCAGTCATTAACGTGTGGGTAACTCTATATTTTCAAATAACTTGCTTACTTCCGCGCTATATTTTAGCTGAATCGCTTTTTCAACAAGCGGACGGGTTAGGTGTGGCGCAAAACGCACCATAAACTCGTACATATAATCACGTAAAAAGGATCCTTTTCTAAAGCCAATGCTTGTTGTACTGGATTTAAATAGATGGCTTGCATCAATCACGCAAAAATCGTCATCAACTTCATTCACCGCCATGCTGGCAATAACCCCCACTCCGACACCAAGACGCACATAAGTTTTAATCACATCGGCATCAGTTGCAGTAAACACAACATTGGGCGTAAAACCCGCGGCATTAAATGCATCATCTAATTCAGATCGTCCTGTAAACCCAAAGACATAGGTAACAATTGGGTAGTTAGCAATATCTTCAATACTAATATTTTGTATACTCGCAAGAGGATGATTTTTCGGTACGATCACCGAGCGGTTCCAGTGGTAACAAGGCAGCATAATCAAATCTTGATATAAATGTAATGCTTCAGTGGCAATCGCAAAATCAGTTTTTCCTTTGACTACCGATTCGCTAATTTGCGTCGGTGTGCCCTGATGCACATGCAAAGAGACCTTTGGATAACGTTTAATAAATCCCTTTATTACATCAGGTAATGCATAGCGGGCTTGAGTATGGGTTGTGGCTATATTAAGTGAGCCTTGATCAGGTTGGGTATATTGAGATGCCACCGCTTTTATACTTTCCACTTTTCCTAAAATTTCAGATGCAAAACGTATTATCTCTTTACCGGCAGGCGTAACTTGAGTTAAATGCTTACCGCTACGCTCAAAAACTTGAATACCTAGCTCATCTTCAAGCATACAAACTTGTTTACTAATTCCAGGTTGTGAAGTAAATAAATTTTCAGCTGTAGCTGAAACATTCAAATTATTATTTACTACTTCAACGATATAACGTAATTGTTGTAATTTCATATCAAAGCCAAGAGTTATCCAATATTTTATGGTTTATTATTCTAGCAGAGTTCCAATAAACAGAAAGAGCTACTTTACCTGCTTGATATTCTACACATATATTTCATACTATGGTAATTTAGCAAAAGCATTCAGAGGTTAAAATGAGCAAACAAAGTGATCTTGATTTCAGTACCATTTTAGCAACCAGTGCACATGACATGAAAAATTCCCTTTTTATGCTGTTGCAATCCATTGAACATTTAGATCTTGCCGACAATTTAACACCTAAACAGCATCAAGCTTTTGCAGATCTGCATTACCAAACATCAAGAATTAACGGCAGTTTAATGCAATTACTTGCTCTGTATCGGGATGAAAAAAATCAGCTGCCTATTTATATTGAAGAAAACTCAGTTGCCGAGATGCTGCAAGAAGTGCTTGATAGAAATAGGATTTATTTAAACAGCCATCATGTTAAAGTAGTAGTGGACGTCGATGAGGATTTAACGGCTTATTTTGATCAGGATTTAATTACCTATTTAATTGGGGATATTTTTATTAATGCCCTTCGCCATACAAAAAAAAATGTCATATTGCGAGCGTTCATCGACAAAGAATATGTAAATATTCAAGTCGAAGATGATGGCGATGGCTATCCAGAGCATATGCTTGCTATCAATCAGAATGCCGAATCACAATTCAATGCCGGTAAAGGACGAAGTGGTCTTGGCCTATTGTTTGCTAAGAAAATAGCGAGTGAGCATAAAACAAAGCAGCTGCAAGGTCACATTTTGCTAGAAAACAAAAATGAATCTGACGGAAGTATATTTACCTTACGCTTGCCTTAATGCACACTAGGGCCTCAGATGCCTTATTTTCGGTGACTTCTATTTTTATTACTTTGTATTATGAGAACTTATGCTATTTCCATTAATTCTATCCCTGATCGCTTTATTATTATTTGTCTTAATCGGCTACAATATTATTCAGCAATATAAACAAAAGATTGAAGCCGAAAGAAGAATCGCAATCAGCAAACAACGCGCCGTTATTACCGAAGTTGACGAACTGCTGCTCAACGCGACCCGAATGCCCTTTAGTAAATCACTATTATTAATTCTTCAAAACCGTATACGTAATGCATTAACTATTATGCTTCAAAGTTCACCCGCCAGTTCGCAAATTCGTGACCATCTAAAAAATACAGATGCGCAGATTCAACAGGTCCGAACCAATTATACGCCGCCAGATGAAAGTGCTTTCCGCACTCCAGACAACGACGGTGAAGCGCTGCAATTACTGCAAGTCACCAAAAAAATCAGAGCGGTACTGCGTTCTGAACATGCCAAAGGGAAAATAAATACAGAGGTTTTTGTTGCAGAAAATCATCGCCTAGAGATTATGCAGTTAAAAATCAATCTGGAAAACAGTATTAAACGGATAATTGATGCTAAATTAAGCAAACAATTCGGTAGTGCTAATCAGATGATTAACAAATTAATCACCATTCTCAACGGCATTCCAGATAAAGATAGTTATCTGGAGAAAAAACAGCAGCAACTATTGGAGACAAAAAGTGAGATAAAATCTTACTTGGTTAAGCACAGTGATAAAGAGCTGCAAGCAATAAAAGCGCGCGAAGAAGAGAAGAAAAACGACCTTGATGTTATCTTTCAAGATAAGAAAAAATGGTGATCACTTACAGCATAACTCTTTAATAAATTATAGGGGTATTGCGTCTATTCCGTGTACCCTCCATATCGATACAATAACCAAATGCAGTAGTGCAATAGCAATAGCAATAGCAAACCCTTATTTTTATCCTGCTTTGATTAATCTGGTTCAACGCCTGCCACTGAGAATGAAAACTTAGTCAAATCAATATAAACCTGATCTATATCAAGCGAGCTTTTATCAGCAATAGATAACTATCAACAGTTGATTTAAATCATAAGGTTACTCAGCGTCTGACTTTAACATAAGAGAATAATTTCGTTAAAGTGAGCTCTTATGCAACATATCAGTGAAACACAGCTAAATCAGTACCAACTCCTCCTTTTAAATTCACTTGAAACGTTACGTCATAGCATGACCGATATTTTAATGCGCTCAAATCATACCTGCCATAATCTATCGGCTCAACAGTTACAAAAAATTTCAACGGATGATTTAATTGAGCTGGCTTTGAAAATAGAAATCCCCTCTATTACTCATAAAATATCAACCATGAAAAGTATCGATGCGGCGTTGAATAATATTCAAATCGACATGTATGGTTTATGCTCAGACTGTGAAGAACCGATAGAGATAACACGCCTGAATATTGATCCAACAACCCAGCGTTGCTTAGCCTGTGAAAACAGATATAAAAAACAAAAACATAATGAGTACAAACTGTAACGACGAATTATGCGCTGACAGCAGGAAAACCCTCTGAGTTAATCACTCTATTTGACCTGTCTTGAAGTGTTAGGGCGGTGATAAAAAAGCACAATAGTTTGTTATTTTTAGCAATGTACATCACTAAATTAACAACCATCTCGTAAGCGCCTATCTCATCTAGGCAGTTACAGCGAGTATTTAACCATACTCATTGCATCATCCACTTGGACTACATATAATAACCTATTTTAGAGTTGCCACTTTGCCGATAAATAATCCAGTTACTAACCAATCCCCAAAAATCGATCGGAATGCTAATTCATTAGTGCCATTAACGGTGATGCAATGCACTCCAGACTTTTTGCCCCTATTATCTCAACCAAATGTGCATGGCGATAGTTGGATATCTATCTACCCCATCGTTTCACAACTTATCAGGCATTTTATTCAGTTACCGCAACCCTTACTTATCTTTAATGCGCGTTGCTGGCAAGCAGCGGTAGCCGTGATAACAGAAGCATCAGACAATAATTACAAACTAAAAGCGTTACAAAATTACGATCAGCAAAGACTATTTGGCCGCCTAAACATATTCAAAGAGCAAGAAGCAGAATTTATACAAGGTGAAATTTATGATTGTAATCATGGTTCGCTAATCCTGCATATTAGTCCACTGCTTATAAATCCAAATTTATGGTTCCTGCTTAAAGCCTATTTAATTAATCATACACTGCCTGCAACTTCAGCGGTCAATGGCGATAAACTAAAAGGTGAATATCCGATCGCACCCTTAGCAGAATTAGATACAAAAATAATTTTGGTATCAAACCGCTATCAGCTTGATGAGTTGGCGCAGATTGATCCCGAATACAATCAAGTTGGCTCATTATTTGCCGAATTATCCAGTGATATACAAGCAACCGATGAAAATATCCACTCACTGCAACGTTATTGTCATAGCTTAATAAAACAACGGGGTTTAACCGAGGTGTCAACCGAAGCGCTGGCGCTATTATTTCATCATCTTTCGAGTAAATGTGAGCACCAGAAAAGAATTGTTTTTTCTCCCGAAATAATTGAAAATCTACTTCGTTATGCACAACTGTTTAATGCCGAGCAAACCCCACTATCGGTTGATAGTTTACAAAAAGCACTTGATATCCAAGTTCAGTCCCGCTCCTTAGCTGAAAGCTTTAGTGATCAAGCTTTGATGGAAAAACAGTTAAAGATTCAACTTAAAGGCCAGGAAATAGGCCAAATCAATGGTATGTCCGTTGTTGAACTAATGGGTTATCCAACAGAATTTGGTGAGATTTTTAGAATTTCAGCAAGTGATATGCTCGGTGATGGCGAAATAGTTGATGTCGAGCGCAAAGTTGAATTAGCGGGTAATATACATGCTAAAAGTATTTTAATAGTACAAGGTTATTTAAATCATTTTTTTACTCATATTCAAAATTTTCCATTATCTTGCAACGTCGTGTTTGAACAGTCTTATCAGGAAAGTGATGGCGACAGCGCCTCGTTAGCCATATTTTTGGCTGTAACCTCTTGTTATTCACAATTACCCCTATCGCAAAATTTATTCGTGACCGGCGCATTAGATCAACACGGCAATGTGCTAGCCATTGGCGGTATTAATCAAAAAATAAAATCGGTTACGCGCTTATTTTTGGTCGGTCTATTGAATGAACCTGTCACTGTTTTGATCCCTAAAGCGAATCAAATCAATCTCACCTTGGATGTTGATACCCTTAAGCTGATAAGTGATAAGAAAATTAACATTTACGGGATTGATCACTGCCATGATGCATTTCCGCTTGCCATGAACCGACCATTTGAAAATATTGTTAAGTTAATTCATAAAAGAGTTGAAGATCTTCAAAAAGAAGAAAGAGAAGAGCATGAATCTGGTCTGCTACATAAGTTGTTGAAACTATTTCGCTAGAAAATCAAACAACTTACGCTCACGGCGATTTTGATTAAAGTTGATTGTTAGTAGGCAGTCATATAAAATATGACAACACAATTTTTATGCTATTTCAGTTTCTTTATTTGAAATGTCGCAGCAGTTTCTATCTATAACAAGAAAAGTGATTATGACTAAAACCGTATCCCAAAAAGAGTTGGGAAAAAACTCTTACACAAAAGAAGAATTAGTGAAATGTGGTCAAGGTGAGCTATTTGGCGAAGGTAACTGTCAACTTCCAGTGGATAATATGCTGATGTTAGATCGTATCGTCACCATTACATCTGATGGTGGTGAGTACGGTAAAGGCGAGTTGGTTGCAGAATTAGATATTGATAAGGCACTCTGGTTCTTTAAATGTCATTTCCCTAATGATCCCGTTATGCCCGGCTGTCTAGGTCTTGATGCCATGTGGCAATTAGTTGGTTTCTTCCTTGGTTGGAGCGGTGGTCCTGGTAAAGGACGTGCATTAGGAGTGGGTAACGTTAAATTTACCGGTCAGGTGCTACCTTCGGCTAAAAAAGTAACCTACCGAATCACGATTAAACGGTTAATTATGCGTAAACTTGTTATGGGTATCGCTGATGGCGTTGTAGAAGTAGATGGTAAAGCAATTTATACCGCAGAAGATCTTAAAGTTGGTTTATTTGTTGATACTTCAAACTTCTAATATTAGCTAGCTTAAATCAATTTTTTAAAGCACTGTATACCCAAACCACTTCAATATGCAGGAATCAGCAAGTCGATAAATGATGTGATTCTAGGCAGAAGGTTGATGATCTAGTCATTCTAAATCGAAACCTTCTAACAACGAAGATCATTGTTTATCGCCTTGCCCTATGGGAGTTTCGCCCGAAAGCTAGCACTGCGTTGCAACACTTGAAAAGGGAATAACCATTCTCATCATATTGCGCCTTGTTCTAGCGTCCGGGCGAAGCTCTGAATCTGCATTTTGAAGTAGCTTGGGTATATATGTGAATATCCAGTGCTTTATTTTTTACAAGGATAGGCAATGAAACAGATATATTCATGGTTAAAAAAGCTTGCTCAGCTAATAAATTTCACTCGTTTATTTATTGTTAATACGATCTTTTTAATTATTATAATACTGATTGTTGTTGCGATTAATGTCGACGAGCAGCAAGTTGCCATCGCAGATAATTCAATCCTTCATCTCAATTTCCAAGGTAACATTGTTGAGCAAAAACAGCCGGTTGATTTTTCTTCTGAACTCTCGAAACAGCTACTTTCCGCGCAGCAGTCCCAAGTAAATGAATATCAAATTGATGAGATACTTCAGGTCATTCGTTACGCACAAGATGAGCCTAAAATAAAAAGCATACTGTTAGAATTAGATGGCTTAAGCAGCGCAAGCCTCAACCATTTAACCGATATTGGCAAGGCACTCAATGAGTTTAAAGAAAAGGGAAAAGCAGTGACTGCTATTTCCGATAACTACTCTCAAACGCAATATTTATTAGCAAGTTTTGCTGACAAGATTTATCTCAATCCACAAGGTTTAGTCTTCCTACAAGGTTTTTCGGTATACCGTCTTTACTTCAAAGAAGCGTTGGATAATCTATTAATTACCCCACATATATTTAAGGTCGGCACCTACAAATCTTTTGTTGAACCTTTTACCCAAAACCAGATGTCAAAAGAGAGTAAATTAGCAAACCGTCATTGGTTAAACCAATTGTGGCAAAATTATATCGCTACGGTTATCAGCGAGCGCAAAGATAAAAGCACCATTACAGCGCAGTCCCTCTCCCCTTCTCTAGCACAATTAAAATCAGCACTACAAAACACAGGCGGAGATACCGCGCAGTATGCAAAACAAGCTGGTTTAGTTGATTTTTTAAATAATCGTTTCGAAATAATCACTAAGTTTAAAGAACAAGCAAAATCGGATGGTACTGATTTCAACTTACTCGGTTACGACGATTATCAATCGACTCTGCCTCGTCTATATGAAAGCCCGTCAAGCCATGATCAGATTGCACTTATTCATGGCAGTGGTGAAATATTAGCTGGAGAGCAAAACAGAGATGCCATTGGTGGTGATAGTTTCAGTCAATTATTAGAAAAAGCCCTCAACAATAATCGCGTTAAAGCCGTCGTTATTCGTCTTGACACACCTGGAGGAAGTGCCTTTGCCTCCGAAAAAATCCGCCAACAAGTATTAGCATTGAAAAAAGCAGGTAAAAAAGTGGTGGTTTCCATGGGCAGCGTGACCGCTTCAGGGGGGTATTGGATAGCATCGGCGGCGGATCATATCGTCGCATCACCCACAACCTTGACCGGTTCGATTGGTATCTTCGGTATGTTCGCCAGTGCAGAGAAAGCGCTAAACAAATTTGGTATCTATAACGATGGAGTGGGTACAAGTGAATTGTCGACCATAGATCCAACCCGCGCTCTTAATCCGGATCTTGCTGAAATTATGCAGATAGGTATCGAACACGGCTATCAACAGTTTCTAACGATTGTAGCGGATGGACGTGATATGTCGCTAGTTGAGGTTGATAATGTTGCTCAGGGTCGAGTATGGACAGGTATTGATGCACAACAGCGAGGTCTTGTGGATCAATTAGGGAATCTACAAGATGCGATTACCCAAGCAGCAGAGCTTGCTCAATTAACACAATATGAAGTAAAAGAGATCGCCCCTGCACTGTCTACAAAACAGCAGTTACTCAATGATCTTTTCACATCGGCTGTACAGTTCTTACCGCAAGGTGTGCAAATAAGCCCGGTTTTATATCAGGCAATTAACTCACTGCAATCGCAAACCGCAATATTAACCAAGTTTAATGATCCACAAGGTCGGTACGCATACTGCCCTATGTGTATTATTAATTAAATAGAATGGGGCGAACCGCCCCTTTCTATTAACTATTAATCGGCTTCTGATGCATATTCCTATCTTTCCACTGCACTGCTACACAGAGTCAGGCAACCTAAAACCGCCACTGTTTTTTTACCTTAGCTTACTGTTTCTGGCAAGGGCTTGGGCTTTATTCATTATTTCGCAGATTTCTCCAGACACTGGCGGGGAGATGTTGACGCTGTTTTATCCTGTACAATCACATTTATATTTTGGTTTGATTTCTAGTTTTATCGCGTTGTTGCTCTTTTTTCTCTCAGGACGTGATCATGATAAACAACGCATCTTATCTAAATTATGGCAAAGGGGATTTTTATTTTTACTGAGTAGTATTATTGGGGATTTTGCTCTGCAGCTTTATTATTTATCTATTAACCACTTCCACTACTCATTGCAGGCATCGCTGCAACTGGTTATCATCATTTGGATATTCTTATACAGTGTCCGTAGCAGACAGTTAAAGGCAAGTTTTATACGCCATAAGTAATTTCTGGCCAGCCACTTAAGAATAAAAAGAGCAGCAACAAGGCGCTGCTCTTACGAATATAACTGAATTTAATGTAGTTTTAGACGCGGGCGTAACACTCGATTAATACGCTCAACTAAGGTTATTAATCCGGTACGCAGATAACCATGAAGTGCAACTTGATGCATGCGATACAAAGAGATATAAACCAAACGTGCTAAACGACCTTCGATTTTCATCGACCCTTTCATTAAGTTACCCATTAGACTACCCACGGTGCTGTAGTTACTTAATGAAACCAGTGAGCCGTAATCTCTGTATTTATAGTCAACTAACGGCTTATTATTAATCGTCGCAGTAATATTTTTAGCAACTAAGGAAGCCATCTGGTGTGCAGATTGCGCGCGAGGCGGTACAAATTTCCCATCAGGCAAGGCACAGCTGGCACAATCCCCGATTGCATAAATGGAATCATCCAGAGTAGTTTGTAGATTTGCTTTAACGACGAGTTGATTTGCTCGGTTAGTATCAAGGCCGGCAATTTCTTTGAGGAAATCAGGTGCTTTTATACCCGCAGCCCAGACAATTAGGTCGGCTTGAATGAGTTCGCCCTCTTTAGTCAGTAAGCCTTGTGCAGTGGCTTCTATCACCATAGTTTTGGTGCGTACATCAACGCCCAATTTTACTAACTCTTTATGCGCGGAAGCGGATATCCGCTCTGGAAGTGCCGGCAAAATTTTATCGCCCGCTTCCACAAGACTCACTTTTAAATCAGTCGTCTTAATATGCTCAAAACCGTAGCTGGAGACTTGTTGCAGTGAGTTATAAAGCTCGGCAGATAATTCAACCCCCGTTGCCCCCGCACCGACAATAGCAACACTGACTTGATTGGTTTGATGTACGCCAAGCTGCAGATATTTATTCAACATACGATGGTGAAACTTCTTGGCCTGCTGCGGACTATCTAAAAATATGCAGTGATCCGATACACCTTTGGTTTTGAAATCATTGCTGACACTGCCAATCGCCATCACTAGAATGTCATAACTGAGTTCACTTTCAGGTAAGATTTGTATGCCCTCTTGATCCATCAGTTGGGCTAAGTGAATGATCTTATTTTCCCGGTCAATATTAGCTAACTCACCCAGTTTAAAATTAAAACCATGATTTTTGGCATGTACGCGGTAGCTTAATGCGTCAATACCATCATCCAAAGAGCCTGCAGCAACTTCATGTAGTAAGGGCTTCCACAAATGCGTTCTATTTTTATCAACTAACGTGATATTCGCTTTGTTTTTTCGTCCTAATTTATTCCCTAATTCAGTGGCAAGCTCCAGGCCACCAGCCCCGCCACCAACAATAACAATTTTATACATATAGACCTCAATTTTTGCTAGATTCGATTACATTACCACTCTGTTAAGGCGCGCTTAAGAGGATCAAAATGCTAATGTAATTAAACATAAATTAAAACTATAGCACAAGAAAATGTAATTATGTTACATAAAATTAACAAAAAAAGTAAAAATTACCGCTATTCTTATTGAGATGTGATCATTTTGTTACAGGTAGGTTATAAAAACCGGGCAGTTCAATTGCCCGGTTGTTTTATCGATGATATTACAAAGATTTGAATTTTTTAATTGTCTGTAGATGGTGAGATATATCTTGAAATTTATGTCCCTGCATTTCATCAAATATAATTCGGTAATATTTAGAAAGTTCATGATCACTCTCTTGAGAATCAATCATGTCATCATTTTTTGAAAGAATACATAAACAATTTTGTTCGTTTTGCATACGGAAATCACTGGCGCACTTAGTATCAATATCCAGATACTCTTCCGGCCATTCAATTTTCCCAACCATATTATCTTCAGGGTGGAGATTAGGATTTAAGATAACTTGTTTAATGCCACATAAAAAACCGATCCGTTCACTCCAATATCCTCCAAGACCTACGCCACAGATAAGCGGATATTTATCATCACTGCTTTGAATATGTTTATGCACTTCTTTTAGAATATGGCTCATATCATGCTTAGGATGGATAGTGCTGTAATGAACAAAACGGACATCGTCATCAATAAACTTTAATTGCATCACTTTTTCATGATTACCAGGGCTAGTTGCATCGAAGCCGTGTAGATAAATGATCATTTAATTATTCCGCCTTTATTCTTTTAATGGTAAATTTAGCGATTCTTTATAAAACCTCTGGAAGACTGATATTGTATAGGATTTTTATAAGTTTATGGAAATTTATGTAGAGTGCAAGTATTCACACTAACTAATTAGATCCGCTCAGCAAACTGTTTTAGCTTTTGATTGTTTTCTATCCAGATTGGATTTTTATGTAAAGGCAAAGCAACGCAATTTTTAATATAGCGCAGCTTGTTAATAACAGAATCAGCCTGCATTGGAACGCTCAGGTTGTCTAATATTGAAATCGCCCCCTTGCTGTCGTTACAAGCTAAAATAAGATCGCACCCCGCTTTAAGCGCATTTTCCGCACGACTAAGATGGTTTCCGGCAAAGCTTGCCCCATGCATTGATAAATCATCACTAATAATGGCCCCCTTAAAATGCAGTTGTTGACGCAATACATTCTGTAACCAATAGGAAGAAAAGCCAGCGGGTAGATTGTCACATTGTTGATAAACAACATGCGACGGCATCACCGCATCAAGCGAAGCACATTTAATGAGCTGACTAAAGGGCAAAATATCTTTATTAAAGATCTCAATTTTGCTGCGCTTGTCGACCGCCAAATCAATATGTGAATCAGCCTTTACACTGCCATGTCCAGGAAAATGTTTACCTGTAGAGCACATCCCGGCGGCCTTCATTCCGCTTATATATGCCTGCGCCAATTCGATGGTAGGATCAATCGAGGGTGAAAATGCGCGTTCTTGTATAACATCAGAAATCCCGTTTAAATCAAGTACGGGTGCAAAACTTAAATCGATATCACAGGCAATTAATTCACTTGCCATTACCCATGCACTGCTAAAGGCTAATTTTTTTGCTTCCTCCATCTTATTAAATTTAAGTAAAGAGCCCGCGCTGGGTAAGTGTGTAAATTCATCTCTAAATCGTTGTACACGCCCACCTTCATGATCGACTGCAATTAACAGCTCATTTCGCGCATAAAATCGTATCTGCTGCACAAGCTCTTTTAATTGTTTAATATCGACAAAGTTGCGCGTAAATAAAATAACGCCAGCAACTAATGGGTGACCCAATATCTCTTTTTCTTGTGCTTCTAACTCAACACCTTGAACGTCTAAAATTAATGGTCGCATTTACTAACTCTTTTTTAATTAAAGCAAAAAACCAGCAATGCTGGTTTTTTTTCAGAAAAATCTTCAAACAGAAGCCGTGTAAATTACTGCAGTCGAGCCAATAATTTATCAATCTCAGTTCGTTGAGCGCCATTACTAAGATCAACCAGCGACAATAATATCTCTTTTGCCCCCTCTTTATCATCAATTTCCAGATATGCCCGAGCCAAATCTAACTGAGTACCAATGCCATTTTCGTCGTCATCGATATCAACGCTCCCCTCTGAATTAATCACATCTGGGAAATCATCTAAATCTAAATCAAAATCCATTTCCGAATAAGGTTCGCTTTTGCCATGTTCGTCATTATTTTCCAATAACGTTTCGATAGAGATAAAGTCATCTTTTTGTTTAGAATCAACTTTAGGAAGCGGCACATCAGCATTAAATGCAACATCGCTTAATTGCTGAGCTAAGAGATCCGGCTTTTCCTCCTTCGCTGTTTCTTCGACAGCGGGTTCTGCAGTTAAATCATCTAATGCGGACGCATCAAATTCGAGACTTTCGTCTAATTCAAGCACGTCCGATTGCGCATTATCTGCTTCAGTTGAATCAACCTCTACTGAGTCATCTGTATCTGCAATTTCAAGCTCTAAGTCGCTTATCTGATCAATATCAGCAACTTCACTTTCCGATAAATCTAATTCATTCTCTTCTGTTGCTAAATCAGTTTGTAATTCATCGGCAGCAGAAAGATCAGTTTCCAGTACCGTTTCATTTGCTACACTGTCGAGCGGGTCTATCTCTTCTGATGTTGCAGTTAAATCTGCTTCGGATTTATCTTTATCCGCAACATCATTTGTCTTTCCCTCTGCGTCATTTGCTAGCTGAGCCTCCCATTCTGCGGCTAAATCTAAATCGGCCTGCTCCGCTGTGGAAACAACTTGCGAATTATCTACTTTCGGATTGGAAGCAGAATCGTCTTCATCAAGCTGCGCACCGACAGCAAAAGGATCATCTTCACTGTTCGCGTTTTCTGAATCATTTGATTTGACACTTGAAATAAGATCTTCTTGGTCTGTTAATGCCTCAATACCAAACGGATCATCTTCACTGGTTTCATCTTCATCCGCTTCAGTTAAATCCACCACATCAAATGCGTCATCTTCTGATTCAGTTAAATCAATACTTTCTATTTCATCTTCATCTTCATCTTCATCTATATTAACGGCTTCCTCTTGATGAGCGTCCGTCTTCTTCTCTTGCGTGTCTAAATCATCACTGAAGTCCAGCTCTTCCTCTGCTTCATCCGAAACGTTATCAGTTAATAAAGTGTCAAACTGACCCGTTTGCTCCATCAATATTGCCGTTGATTCTGCAAGCTCTTTCTCTTGCTCTGCATATAAACGTTTAGATCTGACTCGCACTATCACCACAAAAACGGCCATCAATACTAAAATGGGAGAGATAATAGTAATTAACAAATTGGTAAGGGATGACGTGATTGAGCGTAATATTTCATTTACCCATCCATCCCCGCTAAATGGCCGTGCTTCTACCGCATCGAGCTGCGCGCGATAGTCATCAATGATCGTTTGCAGTTTTGTATTGATGATTAGTTCACTGTCGATTTGCTCTTTTACCGCAGATAATTCCTCTTGCAGTGGTTGTAATTTAAGTTTTAAACTCTGATTGGTTTCTGTAGAAACTAATAATTGTTCTTTAACTGCGTTCAACTCACTTTGCAATGCATCCGATATTTTTTCAGCTGCAACTAATTCTTTTTTATCCGCTAATTCTGCTGCTTTAGGCTGTAATTCTTGTGCTATCGATTCTGTTAACTGTGCTTCTTCTACTTGCGTTTTTTCAGGCACAACAGGTGTTGGTGCTGGCTTAATAATTTTAGCTTTTTTACGTGGTGAATATTTATTGATTAATGCGATGGCTTCTTTATTTGTTTGCCCTTGAACAAATTCAAAAGTTGGAACTGCAATAACGGATTCAGGAATAAGCTTGTTAATATTTCCATTATGGAAAGCGTAAGGATTTAGTTTGTAAATTGCCACCATGGTTTGCTGGATGCTAACCGAATCATCGGGGCGTAATTTTGTTGAAATTCCCCACAAAGTTTCAACCGAAGTGATCGGGCCATACTGTTCATATGAAAGGGACTGTTCGCCATTAGGCCCTGTTAAATCAATGCTATAACTAATTGATGGTAAAAAAACTAAAGGAGAGCAGCATACAAGAGTAAGCAGGAAGCGCTTCATATTCATTCCTTGTTTAAAGCAAAAAAAATAAGTAATTAACCATTTTATTGATTAATAGTAGATGATAAACCCGCTCACTCAATAGTCGTGAAATAAAAGAAAAAATAAGGCTAGAATTGCGAGCTAGCCCACTAAATCATCATATTAAAACGATTACAGATAAGTGTGAATAAGTCTTTCCGCAACTTGTACCGCATTACTGGCAATGCCAAAATAAACATTATCTGCGCAGATCCATAAGTTGATCCCGCTGGCATCACAAATATCTTTACGTAGGCGTCCAATTTTAACCTCAGCGTGACCTACTACATCGTTAATCATATCCGGGTAATCGCACACAGATTCGGCTAAAGAAAGCCCTTCAGAGTGATGCAGTGAATGTGCAACCTCTTCTAAATCAACAGGATAATGAGTTTGTAAATGAACGGCTTGCGCACAACCATAAAACATAGGTACAACAACCTGAGTGGATGAAACAACCACTGACGGATCGTTTAATAACGAGCGAATCTCATTCACCAAACGTAACTCACCGAAACTTATTCCCTCTTCATTTAGGTCTCCAAGTTGTGGGAAGACGTTAAATGCGGATTGTTGAGGGAATGTTACCGTTTCAACACTTTTCCCATTTAATAGTCGTGCGGTTTCACCCGCAAGCGTTGTTATGCCGGCTTTACCCGCAACTGAAACGGAATGGTAACTGGCAACACTAACACGCACTAACCCCACTTCCAGATGAAGCTGTTTAATGGCCAATGCCAGTTGTGCGCTTTCACTACTTGGGATTGATATTTTATTCGTTTGTGCATAGCGTCCAAGGTTATCTTCATTGACACCTATTTGTACTAATGGCACATTTTCATCGCTTAAAAATGCACCGCTATTATCTATTACAACACAATGCTTGCTGGCGATATCAGCCCATTTTTGGGTTGTTTCGATATCGGTTAAGAAAAAAGCGATGTCAACTTGTTGCCAATCAAAATCATCCAACTCAAGCACATCGATAGGCTTTCCTGCAAACATAACCGTGTTGGTTTGAGACTCAAATTCATTGTCGTCAAAATCTTCTTCCGATTCATCAGCACTAGGCGTAGTGAATAGTTCCGCGCCGGATACTAAAGGAAATAATTTTGCAACAGGAAAGTCTCGTGCCGCTAATACTTCTAAGGTTGCTTCGATAGAGCCGTGTAATTCACCAATCAGGGCGATATTATATTCAGATTTCATCATTTTCCTTGGTATCATTCAGCGCGCAGGTTGAGAAACCTAGCGACGCTAATAATAAATTTTGTTTTACGCTTGAGTGAACTGTTAATGTCGATAATTCACGTCGTTCTTGGTAAGTTTTGCGCATGGTATCAAAACCGTCGGGTTGATCAATCAGTTGTCGAAATAAAGCATCATCTCGACGAACATCAAAAATAAGATGCACTAATGATTTTAATAAAGCTTGATCCAGTCGTTGCGAAATAGAGACTGAATTAACAGCAGGTAAAGGCACAAACTCTTGCAGCCTATGCGTTGCTGTTAGCATCAGTAAACGAGATACCCCATGGTACAACATCTCAGTACCACGTACCTTTCCATCTAAGCTATAGCCTGCAATATGCGGTGTCGCAATGTCAACAAAGGGTAACAGATCTTTATTTATACTGGGCTCATTTTCCCACACATCCAAGACCAATGTGGGCATCATCCCTTGTTGTGCAAGTTTAAGCAAAGCCTGATTATCAATCACTTCACCACGAGAGGCATTCAATAAAATTTGCCTGCTGTGCAGTTGTCTTAAAACAGATTCATCAAACAGATGCACAGTTGCAAATTTCCCCTGCACCGTTTTAGGCACATGCAGGCTTATAATATCCGCTGCCAACACATCCTTAAAAGAGCAGAAATTTCGCTTATCACCCGCTAATTGTAAAGGGGGATCATAGAGCAGGCAGTTAACCCCAAGTGCATTTAAACGATCGAATACGGCGCTGCCTGTATTGCCCGCACCGACAATAGCAACGCTTTTATCGGTTAATTCAAACTGCTGCTTTTCAGCTAAAACCAGCAAGCTACTTAATATATATTCGGCGACAGAGATTTTATTGCAACCCGGTGCACTGCTAAATGCAATACCTCTATTTTTCAGATAGTTTTGATCGATATGATCGGTACCGATCGTTGCAGTACCGACAAATTTTAATGAATTATTTAGCGATAATAATTGTTCATTAACCTGCGTAATGGAACGCACCAGCAGTATATCGGCATCTTCGAGTTGATCAGCCGTCACCGTTCGCCCCGCAAAAAAATGAAGCGTGCCAAGGTCTGCAAAGAATTCTTTTGCATAAGGAATATTTTCATCAATATAAATGTTCATTTTTTTTCCTGAACAACGAAAAAAGGAGCAAAAAGCTCCTTTTAAAATCTAATTGGTAGTAAACAACTACGTGTCTACTACACAACTATGGGTAACGTTTAAATACTAATGTTGCGTTTGTACCACCAAAACCAAAGCTGTTTGACATAACAACATTTAGTTTTGCATCGATCGCTTTATTAGCAACGATTGGCAGATTGACAGCTTTTTCATCAAGTTCTTCAATATTAATTGATGGAGAGATAAAATTATTTTCCATCATCAATAAGCTGTAGATAGCTTCATGAACGCCAGCTGCACCCAGTGCGTGACCTGTTTGAGATTTAGTGGCACTTATTTTCGGCGCTTTACCGGCAAATACTTCATTAATTGCTTCTAATTCTTTCGCGTCGCCTACTTGTGTAGAAGTACCGTGTGTATTCAGGTAATCAACTTCACCATCAACTGTTGCTAATGCCTGGCGCATACAACGCACCGCACCTTCACCCGATGGCGCAACCATGTCGTACCCGTCAGATGTCGCGCCGTAACCTACTATTTCAGCATAGATTTTTGCGCCGCGCGCTAATGCATGTTCAAGTTCTTCAACAACAACAATACCGCCACCGCCGGAGATAACAAAACCGTCTCGGTTTGCATCGTAGGTACGAGAAGCGCTTGAAGGTGTCTCATTATATTTACTTGAAAGTGCGCCCATCGCGTCAAATTCACACGCCATGGTCCAATCTAACTCTTCACCGCCACCAGCAAAAACGATATCCTGCTTGCCAAGTTGAATTTGCTCAAGCGCGTTGCCGATACAATGCGAGCTTGTCGCACAAGCACTGCTCATTGAGTAGTTAATCCCTTTGATTTTAAAGGGCGTCGCAACACATGCAGATGTTGTGCTGGCCATAGTACGCGGCACCATATAGGGACCAACACGGCGCACGCCTTTCTCTTTCATGATTTGGCAAGCTTCCACTTGGTTTTTAGAAGAGCCGCCGCCAGAGCCGGTCACTAAACCAGTTCTTTCGTTAGAGACCATCTCTTCGGGAAGGTTAGCATCCGCAATCGCTTGTTGCATAGAAAGGTAGGTATAAGCAGCAGCATCGCCCATAAAGCGCATTATTTTACGATCAATATGCTCTTTCGGCTCAATTTTTAAGTCTCCCCAAACTTGGCTGCGCATTTTCATCTCGGCAAATTGTTCGGAGAATGTGATGCCAGATTGTCCACTTTTAAGTGACGCTAATACTTCATCTTTATTGTTACCAATACTAGAAACAATACCAATACCTGTAATTACTGCTCTTTTCATTATTAAGCCTTTATTGCTTGAGGGACTAATTATATGATGATCGAAATGTGGCCATTGGTTATAAATTCAAGGCACACCGAATTAAAACTAAAATATAATCGCACAGAATAGGAAATATATCTTGTCTGAAGGAAAAATCAAATTAATTAAGCATGCCCAAATAAACTGGTCTGATCAGTGTGAACCCTTTTCCGCACAATTTGAAGATGTCTATTTTAATACTGAGCAGGGATTAAATGAATCTTTATATGTTTTTATACAGGGCAATAACTTGTCAGAGCGCTGGTTAAACTGCAAAGCGCCGCTGTTTTGTATTGCCGAAACAGGTTTCGGCACCGGTTTGAATTTTTTAGTGACTTGCCTGCAGTTTCAACAATTCCAACAGTCACACACGAGTGCCCCTCTGCGCCGATTGCATTTTAGCAGTTTCGAAAAATTCCCCTTAAGTATTGAAGATTTACAATGTGCGCTTAATCGCTGGCCGTTATTGGACGATTTTATTAAGCCATTAATAGCGCAATATCCACTGGCGTTAACAGGCTGCCACCGTATTACGCTGGATAAATTTAATATCACTCTGGATCTCTGGTTCGGAGATGTAAAAGAGACGCTTCCTTCGCTTTATAATTATAGCGAAGGCCTATTTGACTGCTGGTACTTAGATGGTTTTTCGCCAAGCAAAAATCCAGAGATGTGGAGTGAACAGCTATTTAAAGAGATAGCCAAAACCTGTAAAGCGGATGCCACCATTGCCACCTTTAGTGCGGCAGGCTTTGTACGCAGAGGGTTAATGAGTGCCGGGTTTACTATCCAAAAACGTAACGGTTACGGCAAAAAACGAGAAATGCTGGTCGGTCAATTATCTGGCCCCCCATTCCCCTATTTAACAGAAAAACAGGGTCCAGATTACCGCGCAAGCGCTACAAGCCTAGAGGGTAATGTCGCTATTATTGGTGGCGGTATTGCCAGCGCTTGTCTGGCCACTGCATTAATCAAACGCGGTTATAATGTCACGCTATATTGCAAAGACGCATCACTCTCGGCCGGCGCGTCCGCTAATGAACAAGGCGCGTTATACCCACTATTGAATGGTGAACATGACGCACTCAGTCAGTTATTTGCCAATGCATTTTTATTTACGCGAAATTATGTAGAGCAGATAGCGGAGTCTCATCCTTTCGCTTTTGACTTCTCCGGCTTATTGCAGCTCTATTACGATCCTATCTCGGCAGCAAAATTAGACAGGATAATAGCCGCACAATTTCCCAAGCGTTTAGTCACTCATAAATCAAGCGAGCAGAGCAACACGATTGCAGATATAGATATTGGTCAGCAATCCTTATATTATCCACTTGCAGGCTGGTTAAGCCCCAAACAGATGGTTAACGCTGTTTTTGATAAAGCCCTGCAGTCGGGCAAATTAACTCTTCTTTTTAATCACAAATTACAATCCTTTACTGATACGCAGCAAGGCTGGAAGTTGAATTTTGCAAAGCACAGCGTTGAGCACCCGCTTTTAGTGTTAGCCAGCGGCTTTGATACCTTAGCATTCAGACAATGTGCAGCCATTCCGTTATCAGCTGCCAGGGGCCAAGTGACACACGTCAGCAGCACTAAACAGCTCAGTCCATTAAAAGTACCAATCTGTCATGAAGGTTATTTAACACCTGCTTATAATCAAAATCATTGCATGGGCGCTACGTTTAAGCGCCATGTGACAGAGCAAGCGTTTTCACAACAGGAACAGACTGAGAATAAACAAAAATTGGCAAAATGTATTCCCGGTAAAAATTGGGTTGAACAGATCGATATCTCCCACCAGAAAGCGACTGTCGGCATTCGCTGCACCAGCCGCGATCACTTCCCTTATGTGGGGGCAATACCAGACTATGCGGCAACAAAAGCCTTTTATCACAATGCGCAAAAATCATTCAATGGAGACAACGCCCCTTTTCACAACAACTTGTATATGTTGACCGGATTGGGATCGCGTGGATTGTGCTCTGCGCCATTACTCGCGGAAATGTTAGCGGCACAGATCTGCCATGAGCCCCTGCCCATGAGTAAAGTGATATTAAAATCGCTGCAGGGAAACAGGCAATGGGTAAATTACCTGAAGAAAGGTAAACCATTGAAATTTTAAAAAATACGATGCGTGAGTAGTGTAAATCGAGGGAAAGCTATGATTCTTTACTGATAGCTCTTTGTTAAAATTGAGAATTGCGTTAATCTACGCCCTCGATTTAAGGCTACGCCTAACATTTGATCTTTTAATAGTGAAACCGATGAGAAATAAAACTGTTTAATGAAATATTCCCGCGTTTATATCAATAGCCTGGCTTATGAACTGGCACCAGATACCATTTCAAGCTCTGAATTAGAATCGCGCCTTGCGCCTTTATATCAAAAACTTCGTATTCCAATGGGGCAACTCGCTGCTTTAACGGGGATTCAAGAGCGACGTTGGTGGCCATCCGATCATCGTTTATCAGATGGAGCCATTGCAGCGGCTAAAAAAACCATCGATGAAACTGCCATTAATATCAATGATATTGGCGCTGTTGTTTATACCGGTGTTTGCCGGGATCAGCACGAGCCAGCAACAGCTTGCCGTATTGCTGCCGAATTAGGTGTCAATAAAAATACCGCAATATACGATATCAGCAATGCCTGTTTAGGCGTTTTATCAGGCATATTAGATATTGCCAATCGTATCGAGCTTGGGCAGATCAAAGCGGGTTTAGTCGTTTCTTGTGAATCAGCCCGCCATATTGTTGATATCACTATCGACAATATGCTGGAAAATCCAACGATTCAGAATTTTTCACAGTCTTTGGCAACCTTGACGGGTGGCTCAGGTGCGGTTGCGGTTTTATTAACTGATGGCAGCTTACCCCTAAAAAATTCATGCCAGCATAAATTATTAGGGGCAAGTCACCTCTCAGCCCCTGAGCATCATGATCTTTGCAAATGGGGATTACAAGAAGTCGGACTGAAACTGCACCGCGAGTTTATGCGTACCAACGCAGTGCCGTTACTTAAAGAGGGTGTCGCATTAGCCAATGACACTTGGAAACATTTTTTGAATCAACACAATTGGCGAGTTGAGCAGGTTGATAAAGTGATCTGCCACCAAGTGGGTTCAGCCAATCAGAAACAGGTGTTGGCGGCATTAAATATCCCTGCCTATAAAGAATTTCCAACTTACCAAAAACTGGGCAATATGGGTACTGTCTCTCTCCCTGTAACTGCAGCGATGGCAGATGAGCAAGGTTTCTTAAAAAAAGGCGACAATGTTAGCTTTTTAGGTATAGGCAGCGGCCTTAACTGCATGATGTTAGGACTTGAGTGGTAACATGAATTTAGATACTTTATTTCCATTTAAACGCAATTATTTAGATCGCAATGGTCAGCAATATCATTATCTTAATGAAGGCAGTGGTGAGCCCGTCGTAATGGTTCATGGTAATCCAAGCTGGTCTTTTTATTACCGCAATTTAGTGCGGGCACTGAGTAAAAATTACCAGTGTATTGTGCCTGATCATATCGGCTGCGGATTATCTGATAAACCCGGCGATAAAGAGTATGAGTACACCCTTAAAAACCGTATTGATGATTTAGAGGCGTTACTCGAATCACTGCAGATCACAGAAAATATCACCTTGGTTGTACACGATTGGGGCGGCATGATTGGTATGGGCTACGCAGCGCGCTACCCGGAACGCATCAAACGGTTAGTCATTTTAAATACCGGGGCTTTTCATCTTCCTAAAGCCAAATCTTTTCCAATAGCGTTATGGATCTGCCGTAATACACTGCTGGGCACCCTATTAGTGCGCGGTTTTAATGCATTCTCTTCCATTGCATCTTATATTGGTGTTAAACGCAAAGCGATGGCTAAAGATATTCGCGCTGCCTATGTGATGCCCTTTAACTCTTGGAAAAATCGCATCTCCACATTACGTTTTGTGCAGGACATCCCCTTATTTACCAGTGATAAAAACTATCAATTAGTTTCTGATATTGACAAAAGTTTGATACACTTCCAACAAGTACCGACAATTATCTGCTGGGGCCTAAAAGACTTTATTTTTGATAAACATTTCTTAGATCTTTGGAAAGAAAAAATGCCGCATGCAGGCGTTAATGTTTTTACTGATTGCGGACATTATATTCTTGAAGATGCAAGCGATGAGGTTATTCTTCTAATTGAAACATTTATGGCCGATAATCCATAAATTAAAAATCTATGTCGCCATTGATTCCTAATGGCGATAATATCAACTAAACCATTTAACATTAGATACTCATACTCTTATGCAAAACAGTGAACAAGCCAATCTTTGCCGGCATCTTGTCGATGCCGCAGATAAAAACCCCAACGCACTTGCAGTTGCTGTACAAAAGAAAAGATTCAATAAACTGACTTACCAAGAAATTGATTTTCATTCTCTTAACCAACGCAGTGACCAGATAGCTTTTGCGCTTAATCAATATGGTTTAAAAAGTGGTGACAAAGCAGTTTTGATGGTGACCCCCAGCATCGATTTTTTCGCCATCACCTTTGCCCTTTTTAAAGCGGGAATTATTCCTATTCTGGTCGATCCTGGCATGGGTATTAAAAATCTTAAACAGTGTTTCAATGAAGCGCAGCCTAATATATTTATCGGCATCCCTAAAGCGCATATTGCCAGACGCCTATTTGGCTGGGGAAAAGTGAGCATAAAGCATAATATTACGGTTGCAGGAACAAGTTTATGGGGGCACAGTTTAAATTCGTTATTAAAACAATATAAAACCGATCTACCTTACCCTATGGTCAAACTCGCGGCGCAGCAGATGGCGGCCATTCTTTTCACTAGTGGCAGTACTGGTGCCCCTAAAGGTGTTGTTTACAGTCATGCAATGTTTGAATCACAAATAAATGTGTTAAAGCATGATTATGCAATTGCCAACGGTGAACGCGACTTAGCTACCTTTCCGCTATTTTCACTGTTCGGACCCGCGCTCGGAATGGCATCGATTGTCCCGGATATGGATGCCAGCAAACCTATCACTGCCAATCCCGATAATATATTTTCTGCCATCGAAAAATATCAGTGTTCAAATCTCTTTGCCAACCCCGCATTAATTGAACTGCTCGGGCAAGCAGGAGTATCGCGAAGCCTAAGGTTACCTAGCATCAAACGCGTTATTTCAGCAGGTGCACCCGCTACCCTACCCTCCATTGAACGATTTACTAAGTTACTTAATAAAGAGGTGGAGATAATAAACTCTTATGGTGCGACTGAATCTTTACCGATCAGTAAAATAGGCAGCCAGCAGCTACTCAGGACAGAGGCAATAACAGATACGGGCGGCGGTATTTGTGTCGGGTTGGCGGTTGATGGTATGGAAATTTCAATCATTAAAAACAGTGAAAAAAGCATTACAGAGTGGCACTCTCAGCTTGCTCTTCCCGCCTATGAGATTGGCGAGATTGTTGTTAAAGGTCCGCAAGTAAGCCGCAGCTACTACCGCAGAGAGCAGGCAAATATTGCCAGTAAAATAAAGGATGGTGAGACAGTACGCCACCGCATGGGTGATCTGGGTTATATTGATGAGCATGGGAAGTTATGGATGTGCGGACGTAAGTCTCATGCCGTTAATTCAGTCTATCAGGATAAAATAAAAAACTATTTTTCAATCCCCTGCGAGCGCATATTTAATACCCATCCGGAAATTAAACGCACTGCCTTAGTTGCCGTTGAGCACAATCAAAAAACAGTGCCGCTATTATGTATTGAGCTACTCAGCAAACCTTCAACAAGCCCAACTAAACTGTTTAATGAATTAAAATTTATTGCGGGCAGATATCCGCAGACAGCAGGTATCCAGCAGTTTTTGATTCACCCTAGCTTTCCCATGGATATCCGCCACAATGCAAAAATATTCCGCGAAAAATTGGCTGTTTGGGCGCAGCAACAAATCAATAAATAATTGGCCAATAAATATTTGGAGTAGCACCTATGCCGACAACTCAAACAACACCACTCTCACAGTTAGATGAAAAACAGCAAGCTATATTGAAGCAGCTTGCAAATCAAGTGAAGCGTGTGTTTGTCACGGGTGCCGGTGGTTTTTTAGGCAAAGCATTATGTCGTTCTTTACGCGCGGCAAATATTGAGGTGGTCGGTTTTGCACGCTCTGACTACCCGGAGCTTAAACAGATGGGGGTGGTGTTGATTAAGGGTGATATCGCCGATCAACACGCTCTATCAGATGCGATGCTAGGGTGCGATCTGGTTTTCCATGTTGCCTCAAAAGCAGGCGTATGGGGCAGTAAAGAATCCTATTTTCAACCGAACGTTAGCGGCACTGAAAATATTATCCAGATCTGTCAGGCGCTTAATATCCCGCGTTTAGTTTATACCAGTACACCGAGCGTCACCTTCTGCGGCTTGGATGAAAACGGCATTGATGAAACTCAGCCTTATGCGCAACAGTTTTTAAATTTTTACGGCCTCTCTAAAGCGATTGCAGAAAAAAGAGTGCTAGATGCAAATTGTGCTGCGCTGAAAACAGTTGCACTGCGCCCACACCTGATTTGGGGGCCGGGAGATCCGCATTTAGTACCGCGGGTGTTACAACGTGCAGAGGCAGGGAAACTCAAGTTAGTCGGTAAAACAGATAAGCTGGTTGATACCATTTATATCGATAATGCAGTCTACGCACACCTGTTAGCGGCAGTTAAATTAAATGAATCACAACCCGTTTGCGCCGGTAAAGCTTACTTTTTAAGTAACGATCAACCTCTATTAATGGCCGAGATGCTTAACAAAATTCTTGCCTGCAAAGGATTACCCCCTGTTACAAAACGTCTGCCTGCCGCATTAGCCTATAATGTTGGCATGATATTAGAATGGATCTATTTAGGCCTGCGCAAAAAAGAGGAGCCGATGATGACCCGTTTTGTCGCTCGACAACTTTCCACCAGCCATTATTTCAATATTAGCGCCGCAAAGCGCGATCTTGACTATCAGCCCCTTGTGAGCATAGAGCAAGGCATGCTTAAACTACAAGCCTCGTTGCAATAGCGTCTTTGCTAAGCGTTTTTATAAAGAGATCCGTGCAGCTCATTTTCAATAAGAAATAAGCGCGTATCCAGCTCTAGCTGCTGGTAATCAGGGAGCATATGCGCGCACAATTGATAGAACGCCCGATTGTGATCCTTCTCTTTAAGGTGGGCCAGCTCATGCACCACAATCATATCTAACATCGCCTGCGGCGCATCTTTAAACAAACTTGCAATACGGATTTCCTGTTTCGCTTTTAACTTGCCCCCCTGTACACGTGATATGTAGGTATGTGTACCTAACGCATGTTTTACCAGTTGCAACTTAGCGTCGTAACTGACTTTACTAATGGGTGATGACTTTTTTAAAAAGCGTTTTTTATACTCCAGCACATACTCATAAAGCGCTTTTTCAGTGCTGATTGCATGCTTGCTTGGGTATCTGCTTAGCAGATAACCAGAGAGTTTATTTTGCTCAATTAACGACTTAACTTGGTCCACTATATTGGCAGGATAATGGTTAACATACTGAAGCACTTTCATTGGTTTTAAACTTAAATTAATAATAATTGCGGCTATTATAACATCCGTTTTAAGTAACACTCATCTTTAGCCTGCAACAGAAATTAAACAGCACTAAGCAAGGACCACAAATGCAAAGCACACTAATCTATGCAATACCCTAGTAAATTAGTATACTATTAATATCTGCTTCCAATAAAGTAACCGAATGCCTATGAACAGCCTCTCTTTTAACAACCGCTTAATTAATAATTTACCCGCAGATCCACAAACGGATAATTATTGCCGCAGTGTCGAAAACGCCGCCTATTCTTTTGTCTCAACCGCTAAAACGGCAGCACCCAAATTAATTGCAGTGACAGATGATTTAGCCACGCAATTAGGTTTCTCAAACAAAGCCATTCGCTCACCTGAGTTTTCGCAAGTTATGACAGGTAATCGCTTGCTACCGGGCATGAAAAGTTACGCACTTTGCTACGGTGGACACCAGTTTGGTCAGTGGGCGGGACAGCTTGGTGACGGGCGCGCCATTAATCTGGGCGAACTCGTTACCCCGACAGGCAACCAGACTCTACAACTTAAAGGCGCCGGTAAAACGCCCTACTCACGCAATGCAGACGGCATGGCGGTTTTACGCTCATCAATCCGTGAATTTTTATGCTCAGAAGCGATGTTTCATTTAGGCATTCCTACAACACGCGCGTTAAGTTTATGTTTAACAGGTGAGCAAGTGCTGCGCGATAAAATGTATGACGGCCATCCGGCATTTGAACCCTGCGCGATTGTCTGCCGAGTATCCCCTTCATTCCTGCGTTTTGGGAGTTTCCAACTGCCCGCATCGCGAGGCGATGAAAACCTTCTGACACAGTTGCTGCAGCACGCTATCGAAACCGATTTTAGCCATCTACTGACCGCGGATAAGCAGTTCACTACCGAGACCTACCTGGCCTGGTTTAGTGAAGTTTGCGCCCGCAGCAGTGAGATGGTTGTGCACTGGATGCGCGTGGGTTTTGTACATGGTGTTATGAATACCGATAATATGTCTATTCTCGGTGAAACCATCGATTACGGTCCTTACGGCTGGATTGATGACTTTGATTTAAACTGGACACCCAATACAACGGACGAACATGAAAAACGCTATCGCTTTGGCAATCAATCACAAATTACGCAATGGAATCTTTTTCAATTAGCTAACGCAATATTTCCATTGATTGGTGAAGCTGAGCCATTACAGGCCATATTAAGTGATTATGCCGTTAACTATCAAAACAGCTGGTGCACTATGATGGCTGAAAAACTGGGTTTTAAAGCATTTCAGGGGCAGAGTGACTTGCAGATGTTTCACGCTTTGGAACAGCTGTTAAGTGCCGTTGAGACCGATATGACTATTTTTTATCGCTTGCTTGCAAATGTGCCCAATGAACTCGATCTGCAATCACACGATCAGTGGTTAAAGCTCTTTGCTCCTTGCTATTACGATCTGCAAAAGCTTGATAATAAGTATTTAGACGATTTTAGTTTATGGCTAACAGGTTACCTTAAGCGGATCAATGTTGACGGTTTAACGCAGCGCGCGCGCGCGCAAAAAATGAATAGGGTCAATCCTAAATATGTATTGCGTAATTACCTCGCCCAACAAGCGATCGAGCTTGCCGAACAAGGCGATTTTAGTGAGATTTTAAAACTACAGATGATTTTAAAAAATCCTTATCAAGAACAACCGGATCATCAAGATTACGCAAAAAAACGACCTGATTGGGCGCGCAATAAAATCGGCTGTTCTAGGTTATCTTGTAGCTCTTAACGACTATATTATGGTCATACTGATTATTCATTGCAGTTACCAGGCAATGAATGCAAGTGATCTGATAGTCATTTTTACTCAAAAATCATCAAAGAGGCCCGCTGCAAATATTTTATTACAGAAATAAATAGAATAATATATTCTTTATATTAGAATGACTTAAAGCAATTATTCGCCGCAAAAAATTTTTTATAGTAATAAGAAGCATGCCATGAATAACACACTCACACTTTCACCCGCCCAACTGCAGTTATCAAAAGATAAGCAGCAACTACGACTCTTGATTTCAGACGTTGCAGGGGAGGTAAGTAATGCAGACATCATCGCCCTTGTTAAAGACTCAGATTATAACAACTTTAAATTTAGCAAAGCAGGCCTGCAGGAGGCGATTCAACACTATGAAGGGATTAAACGCGGTGTACCCCGTCATACTAAACTGCAATCTGTGATCATTGCCGATCGCCGTGATGCACAATTAATCATTACGTTTGATCCTCAAAAAATCACAGCAAAAGCGCAAATAACGTCTCCTTTTGCGGGAAAAAAAATCACTTATCAACAACTGATGGATGGCATCAATGAGCAACACATTAGCATAGGTATTTCCCACTCAGCGATAAATCAAATTATAGAAAAATCAGCACTTTCAAAACCGGGTACAGCTTATCAAATAATAATCGCTAAAGGCATACAAGCCGTTGATGGCTATGATAGCCAGTTTGAATGTTTACTCGATTCTCCTAAAGAGATATTAAAAACGGCCATAAACCTGGACTATGGCAGTTTTGATATGAACAATATTAGTAAATTAATTTCTGTCCAACCAGGTGAGCAACTGATGCGCCGCATCCCTGCTTGCAATGGTCACGATGGCATTACTGTTACCGGTGAAATAATTGAGCATACACCGGGCAATGAATTTCCTTTCAACGTTGGACATAATACTGCCATTTGTGATTCTGATGAGAATATTCTAATAGCCACCGCAGTAGGTACACCAATAATTTCAAATAGGGGCATGGAAGTCGATCAACTGTTAATGATGGATAGCCTTAATCCGACTTCTGGGTGTGTCAATCATACAGGCAGTCTTATTATTGCCGGTGATATTCGCGGTTGTAAGGAGATAATTGCAACCGGTGATATCACTGTTATCGGCTTTATTGAGTCGTCAAAAGTTCAATGTGGTGGTGATCTGTTTGTCACCAAAGGGATATTAGGCCACCCGGTTAAAGGCGATAAGAGGTTTTCTTCTGAGATAAATTGCAAAGGCTCTCTTTTTGCTAACTTTATTCAGTATGCAACAGTCGATGTTGGTTACGATTTAAATATCAAACACCAGTTATTGCACTGTTATGTGCAGTGCAAAGGTTATATCAATGTTAAAGATGAAGATGGCAAAAAAGGGACGATTTTTGGTGGTGTTTTATCGGCCGAAAAAGGTATTTGTACCGTCACACTTGGCGCACCGGTAGGGATAAAAACAACCATTAATTTGATCGGCGCATATGAAAGCTTTTTGGATAACAAAAAACGTATTAACTTAGAACTAGATTTGAATCAGGAAAAATTACGGACAGTGCTTAGTGCGCAACGTAAACTCACCAATGCGGGTAATTCCGAGAAACTACAATTATTAGATGAACGTTTGACGCTTACTATAAAAGAGATAAAAAACCAGCTAATAGCACTCACGGATGCGCGGGAAAATAACTATATTGCAATACAGGAATACTTCAGTAATACCCATGTTCTAGCATTAAAAGCGTTACATAGTGATGTCACTATTTCAATAGGTGAACATCTTTTCCGTTCATCGCGCAGCTATTGCGCAAGTGACGTTCGCGTTAAAAACGATCTTTTAGTCATTGATCCCTACCAATAATATGCAGGGGTTAAGTTGCCGGGGCCTTTATTTAGCGATCTGTGCGACCTGATTGGGCAGACAATAAAATTGGCAGCTCTATGCTATATTGTAGATCATAAGAAATTTTATAATCATGATCGTTATTCATTGCTGTTACTAGGTAACAAAAACAGGTGATGGGATAGTTATTTCCAATTGAAAATAATAAAAGATGGCTACTGCAAATAGATTATTATATAAATGTTCTTTATATTAAACGACTTGTAAGAGCTGTACGCCAAGCTTATATTTTTATAGTAAGAAGTATTCAATGGATAAAGCACTCACACTTTCAGCAACCCAACTCAGTTTATCGGAAGATAAACAGCAACTACGACTCTTAATTTCATACGTTAAAAAGGAGGTCAGTAGCGCAGATATAATTTTTCTCGTTAAAGACTCTGATTATAAAAACTTCAAATTTAACAAAGCGGGTTTGAATGATGCGATCCGATGCTATAAAGAGATTAAAAGCGGCGTAGCCAGTAACACTGAATTTCAATCTATTGTTATTGCAGAACGCTGTGATGCACAATTATCCATTACTTTCGATCCCGAAAAACTCACCGCAAAGGCAAAAATAATTTCTGCATTTGCGGGGGGAAACAAAACCTATCAGCAACTGATGGATACAATCAATCAGCGGCACATTACTGTGGGTATTTCACAGCCTGCGATAAAACAACTTTTAGAAAAATCAGCACTAGCAACAGCGGGCACCGCCTATCAGATCACAATAGCCAAGGGCATAGCAGCCGTCGATGGCTGTGATAGCCAATTTGAATGTTTACTCGATACACCTAAAGAGATATTACAAAATGCCATGAAGCTAGACTATGGTAGTTTTGATATGAGTAGTATTAGTAATTTGATCTCTGTCAAACCAGGGGATCAATTGATGCGACGCATTCCTGTCAGCATAGGTCACGATGGCATGACAGTGACAGGCGAAATAATTAAACATACACCCGGCAAAGAATATCCGTTCAATGTTGGTAAAAACACTGCCATCTGTAATTCTGATGAGAGCCTTCTCATCGCCACAGAGGTAGGTACACCAATAATATTAGACAGAGGTATGAAGGTCGACCAACTGTTAATGATGGATAGCCTTAATGCTGATTCTGGGCATATCAAGCATACAGGCAGTCTTATTATTGCCGGTGATGTTCGCGGTTGTAAGGAGATAATTGCAACTGGTGATATTACAGTTATCGGCTTTATTGATTCGTCAAAAGTTCAATGTGGTGGTGATCTGTTCGTCACTAAAGGGATATTAGGCCATCCCATTAAAGGCGAGAATAAATTTTCTTCTGAGATAAATTGCAAAGGATCTCTTTTTGCTAATTTTATTCAGTATGCAACAGTCAAAGTTAGTCACGATTTACATATAAAGCATCAGTTATTGCACAGCCATGTGCAGTGCAAAGGTTATATAAACGTTAAAGATGAAGAAGGAAAAAAAGGAACTATTTTTGGTGGCGTTGTATCTGCCAGCAAAGGTATTTGTACCGTTACGCTCGGCGCACCGGTAGGGATTAAAACGACTATTAATTTGATCGGCAGATATACAGCGTTATTGGAAAACAAAAAACAGATTAACTCATCGCTAGACTTGGTACAGGAAAAGTTGCGGGTAGTACTTGGCGCGCAACGTAAACTCACCAATGCAGGTAATTCCGAGAAAGTACAATTATTAGATGAACGCTTAACGCTTACGATAAAGGAGATAAAAAATCAGCTAATCACACATACTCGTGCACGGGAAAATAACTATATTGAAATACAAGAATACTTCAGTAATACCCATGTGCTGGTATTAAAAGCATTGCACAGTGATGTCGATATTTTGATAGGTGACCATGTTTTCCGCTCCTCACGCAGTTATGGTGCAAGTAAAGTTCGCGTTAAAAACGATCATTTAGTCGTTGACCTCTATTAGATAGTCGCTTTATTTAGCCATCTGTGCGACAGTTTCTGGATTTTTGGCGTTATAAAAAACAGATAACTGATTACTATAGGCGGGCCAGTCACAATTAAATCACAGTTAAATCACAATTAATAAAGTTGTGATATAAGCTTAATATCTGACCATTTACTCGCTTAGACTGTTAGCTCCACCAATGTTTTTATTAAATATTCGGTAATTTGTTTTATTTTCCATTAGCTTATAAAAATCGCTATATTCTAATAAGAAAATACAAAAAAAGTAGCTAACCTCCCGCAGGCTGCTATTAAAACATGTTTACTGCTCCAGCATAGTATTAAATATCTCCATCTACCGCTCTTGTAAGCGCTTTATAGATAGGTTATTACATTGTGATTAAATATAATCTGGCTTCATAATTAAAAGAATAAATGATATGAAAAATAACCAACCACTTTCAACTAACTTACTGCGTTTATCTCCCGATAAACAGCAATTACTGGTTTTGATCACCCCTGTTCAAGACGATGTTAGTGTGGACAGCTTATCGCGTATTTTTCAGCAGTCAGATTATTCTCAGCTCAAATTAAATATCTCAGGTGTCAATCAAGCAATTCAGAGTTTTCAGCGTCTTGAGTATGAAAGTGAACGTAGTGCGGAATTAGAATCAGTGGCCATTGCAGACAGGCTTGATGCACAACTCAGCATAACACTTGATCCTCTTAAAATGGTTGCTAAAGCACACATCATCTCCGCTTATGGTGGTTTGCCCGTCACTGCAGAGCAGTTAAAAAATGAGATGGATAAATTAGAAATAAAGCACGGAATTAATCACAAAGCGTTAACTTTACTGATCGATAAATCACAACAAGCAAAGCCTGGTAGCATCTATCAAGTGACTATAGCCAAGGGGAAGCAACCAGTTAACGGCACTGACGCCTCCTTTAAACGCCTCGTTGAGACACCTAGAGAACGATTATTTAAACCCCAACAAATTGAAGATGGCCGCGTTGATATGCGCAATCTCGGGCAACTGATTACCGTAAAACCTGGCGATCAGCTAATGCGTAAAATCCCCCATAGCGAAGGCTTCGCGGGTATTGATGTTACGGGTGCAATCGTTAAACATACTTCAGGCAAAGATTTCTCTTTAGAGGCAGGCACAAACACAGAGGTTTGCTCTACTGATCCTAATCTACTTATCGCCAGCATACCGGGCATTCCCAAAGCATTGAATAATGGCATGGTAGTAGATGATGTTTTAATGGTCAAAAATGTTGATGTTACTTATGGTAATGTTAATTATGAAGGTAGTGTTATTGTTGAAGGTGACATTTGTGATGGGATGAAAGTCTCTGCCACGGGTGATGTTACCGTCTCCGGTTTTATTGAATCTGCACACGTTGATTGTGGCGGCGATCTGATTGTTGGTAAAGGTATTTTAGGTCATCAAGTAGAATTAGGTGGTGGCAACTTTTCTTGCGATATAGATTGTAAGGGTGCGGTGATTGCCAACTTTAGTCAATATTCAAAAATTAACGCCGGCCTCGATGTCAATATCCAAAAGCAATTATCACACTGCTATGTGTTCGCTGGAGGGAATATAAATGTTAAAGATGACGCTGGTAACAAAGGCGTAATTTTAGGCGGTTTTTTATCCACCAATAAGGGGGTTAATACTGTTACACTCGGTGCCAGCGCGGGCAGTAAAACGACTATTGATCTTACCGGTTTGTATCCAGAACTTATGGCCGCTAAAAAACGGATCAACAGCGACATTGTGCAAGAGCAAGAAAAATTACAAAGTTTAATCGTTGCACAACGAAAAATAGACTGCTTACCCGCATCAGAAAAAAAACAGATGTTAGATGCACGTTTAATGCTGACTAAAGAAGCGGTAAAAATACAATTAGCTCTACTACAAACAGAGCTAGAAAATAATACTGCTGAATTGCAGCTCTATTTTGAAAATGCAAAAGTTATCACACAAAAAGAGTTATACAGTGATGTATCTATCACCATCGGCCGGGATAGTTTCCGTTCTGCGCGAACTTACGGGCCGACTAAAGTCAGTGTAAAAAACTACAAATTGTTAGCTGAGCCTTACCTTAAGTAACTTGTAACTTTCTCTGTCCGTAAAATATTATTCAGCAGCTTGAATATTTAAGCTGTTTTATTGTATATCTGCTTAGCTTGCATTGCTTAAATAGCAAAAAATATTGATTGTAATGGACAATTTATCAGCCAACTCAATTTTTATTGATGTCAGACTAGCGCAGAACTACCTTAACAAGGTAAAATTATTGCCAACAATTTTCACCTATACCAGTTATAGTTGCATAGCATAATTGGTATAACTAACAAAAAGAGTCTGATTAGATGGGAAGAGCATATCAAAACCGTAAAGAGTCTATGGCTAAAACTGCGGGCGCGAAAACTAAAGTTTATTCAAAGTATGGTAAAGAGATCTACGTTTGTGCAAAAAATGGCGGATTTGATCCCGATGGGAATCTTTCATTACGACGTTTAATTGATGCTGCAAAAAAAGATCAAGTCCCCACCCATGTAATCGAACGAGCACTTGAAAAAGCCAAAGGCGGTGGTGGTGAAGATTATGAACGCGCAACTTATGAAGGTTTTGGCCCGGGTGGTTGCTCGGTTATTGTCGACTGCTTGACGGATAATAATAAACGTACTTGGACTGATGTGCGTAACTGTTTTATGAAAACAGGCGCTAAAATTGGCTCAACAGGCACCGTTGCCCACATGTTTGAACATCAAGCCGTATTTGTATTTAATGGCTCAGATGAAGACGCTGTTTTAGAAGTATTAATGTCGGCTGATGTTGACGTAAGCGACGTTGAAAGTGAAGAGGGTAATATCACTGTATTTTGTCCTCACACTGATTTCTACAAAGCAAAAACAGCGCTTAATGATGCTTACCCAGATCTTGAACTCGATGTTGAAGAGATCACTTTTGTAGCGCAGACCGATACAGATATCACACCAGAGCATGTTGAAAAATTTGAAAAGTTTATGGAGATGCTAGAAGACTGCGATGATGTACAGAATGTCTATCACAATGGTGTTTTACCTGATTAATAAATAGCTAACCTGTTCATAGAGCGATACAAAAAACCACGCTAATTAGCGTGGTTTTTTTATGTCTGTAATAAAGTTAACTCTTCAATAGGCATAATTAAATAAATAAAGGGCTATAGATTCCCTCTATTTATTAACCACTTCGTCCCCTAAAATAACGCCTCAAAACTATATGCCCGGTTCCTCTGACTAAGCTCTATTTCTCTACAATAAAAAATAAGATAAAGAGCTATTACTAAGCGTAAATTGTCTTCAATTATCATTGTAATATTGGCCATTAGAGATTCATCACCAGTGGTAATAAAGTAAGAACAGCGTTTTAAGATAAAAAAAATCGGCGCACAAGGCACCGATTTTTCAATAGTTGTTAACTCTATATTTTACTGAGCAGCAACTTCACACATGCTAAACGTACCTTGTACGGCTTCAGCACTTAAGTCAGCACTTTCATTAAAGACAACTGTGTATGCATAAGTACCCGCACTGGTATCCACTGTTGTGTTGTTATTTGTTAAGTTGATCCCAGAGACATTCACTGCACCAGATAGGTCATATTCAACATCAGCTTGAACGTTAGCGACAGCAACATCATCCATAGTCACGTTGAGTTGGGTATCCCAATCAGCGTCACCACGCATCTTGAAACCATCAGCACCTAGAAGCGCCACATCCGTTACTACGGCCTGGTAAGTATTATTACCTTTGTAGCTGAACTGGTAAGTAGCATCGTAATTCCAACTAGAAATATTACCGATTAGAGCTATCTTAGTGTCACCTAAAGGACCTACATCTGCACTATCAGCAAGCACTGAGCAGCTTTTAACTTCAACAGCAGTCACAGTAAGCGTTGCTGCATCTTTATCACTTGCATCAAAGCTGAAAGTAACGACCGAATTGACGTCTAAAACTAAAGAGATATTATCTCCGCCATCTAGCGGGAATACTTCACCTATAGTCAAAGCACTTGAACCGCCGTAATTAATAGGGCCCCAAGTTGGATCCGACACTTTAAAGCCGTAAGTACCAGCATCTAATGTCATTGTTGATGTGTAAACACCAGCGCCAGTGAACTCCATTGCATCAGTCGCTTTCCAACTATTCATATCACCTTGAATATGCGGGATATCATCACCAAATGGCGGGATAGATGATAAGTCTTTAGTACTATTATCAACTGCAAGACCAACACCTTGAGCACCCACTTGCGCTTTAACAAATACCGCGGTGGTTAATGCAGGCACTGTAAATTGACCAGAAGCAAAAGAAGCAGTTCCTGAAACTAATGCGCTGTGCAATGCAAAACCAGTCGCACCTGTTACAGGGACAGTTTGCATTTGATCTGTCGCATTAATCACAGTAACAATGGCATCAGCAGCAGGATCTAAATCTGCAACACCTGTGCCATCATCAATGCTCATCACAATCACACCAGGAATTGAAGTCGGGCCTGTATTTTGGAAATCAACACGTGCTTTAACTTCAGCTTCAGTTGCAAGACTAAACAGCGGTGAGCTTGTACGGATTTTCAATAACTCTTTAAAGCGAGCATCTGTCCATACGATATCAGCAGAGGTTGGCTCTGCATTGACATCCGCAATGATGGTTTTGATTAATGGCCAGTTACTTCCATCTTTATCTTCACGCGGCAGACCGACATTCCAGTTATTACTGAACATATCGTAGTTAACGGTATTAAACCAGTCTCCAGAATCGTAGCTATCACGCTGCATTGATTTAGAGCGTAACAGTTCTGATCCCATATGGAAAAATGGAATACCTTGACCCAACATATTGGTACTTAACGCCAATATCTGCATTTGTGCACGCTGTGCAGAACTTACACTGGCGTCGATCTTGTACATATTGTTATCCCAAAGCGTTTGGTTATCATGCTTAGAGACATAAGAGATATTCTCTTGCGGATCGGCTGTGTAACCTGCTTTTTGACCGTTATAGTCAACATCCTGGCCGCGTTTAGTAAGACCTTCTTGATCAAGTAATACAAAGTTAGCTAAGTTACCCGCCATACCTAAACGAATGATGTCGCCATCTTGTCTTAGTTTAAGTGTTGAGGCATCAGTATCTGTTTGCATCTCATTCCAAACACCGGCATTAGCAAAACCTTGGTTTGCACGTAATGTATCGCCACCATCAAAGGGACCACCACCACGAACAGCATCACGCAAGCGATCTGAGAAAGTACCTATTTCAGTACCGGCCATATTCGCCTGAGTTGCTTGTACAAACAGTGCATCATCGGCAACTTCACCAAAGTTCCAACCTTCACCATAGAAATAAGTGTCAGGATCTTCTACTTTAACTGCTGCCAGTGAATCAACCATCAGTTGCTTAGGTTGATGTCCCATTAAATCGAAACGGAAACCATCAATCTTGTACTCTTTAGCCCAAGTAACCAGAGAGTCAGTCATTAGCTTGCCCATCATGGTATTTTCTGTTGCTGTATTTGAACAACAGGTAGAATTCTCTACATAGCCAGAGGCATTAAGACGCTGATAATATCCAGGGACGATTTTATCCAGAACTGACTTATCATCAGTACCAGCTGAGTTAGTGTGATTATAAACCACATCCATTACTACGCGGTAACCCATGGCATGCAATGTTTTAATCAGCGTACGGTACTCTTCAATACGCACAGTGCCTTTAGCATCTGTTGCATAACTGCCTTCAGGTGTTGTGTAATGGAATGGATCATAGCCCCAGTTGAAGCTGTCATACATACGCAGATCATTCATTAACGCTTGTGCTTCACCAGATTCCGGATCAAAACCATCGAGCAGCTCACGCAGTGTCACACTCTGATCACCCGCACACACAGCAGCACTTGCATTCAGACCACAAAGTTTTGCAACTGTATCGCTTAGTTCAACATGTTTTGCCGGATCTTCATCAACCGTTGCAATATCAAACAAATTCATTAGATGAATTACATTCATACCATTGTCTGCAAGCGAAACGAGCTGCTTAACACTGGCACGATCAGTTTCAGTAATTGCCGTGTATTTGCCATCTAACGCATCAGTACCAAAATCATTTGGAGCAGAGGTTAAATCACGAAGATGAGTTTCATAGATAACCAGCTCTTCTGGTGTAGCAACTGTAGGTATAGTTTGCGTATCCCAACCGGATGGTTTAGCTTGATTTGCTAAATCCACCACTTGCGAGTATTTACTGTTAACCGATAAACTTAAAGAGTACGGGTCGGTTACCTGTAGTGTTTCTACATTATCTAGCGCAGCATGGTATACCTCAACTTCATAGCGGTAGTATTTACCCAGCGCGTCTGCAACTTCAGCCGTTTCCCAAGTACCATTTGCTTTACGCGTCATGGCTACAGCATCACCTATTGGATCTAAATTTTCATCATAAAGGTAAAGCGCTACATTTTTAGCGGTTGGCGCCCATAATTTAAACATCGCAGCAGTGCCATTAACTACCGCACCTAATGTTTCATCTTTTGCTGGATCAGTGACCGCATTTGCGTAAACAGCATCTAATGCTGGCGCTAATTGTACACCTGTTGCGTCGAAGACTTTGCCTTCGGTATTTTTAGCAACAACAACCAGTTGACCTTGCACTAATGTATCAATTGTCACACCGTCAGGCAGTGTAAAAGAAAATGCTTTATAGCTTTCGTAACGTTTAGCGACGCCAGCTGGCATCTCTTTGTCAGTAAGCGCAAGAACTTGGGTAGAGGTAGATACAAATTCACCCGTATCATCATCAAGTTCAAAACCACCCTCTGCTAAATAATGAATTTCATAAGAATCATCGCCACTTGTATCCCAAACGAGGGTCGTCGCATCAATTAATGCGCCTTTTTGACTTTCGTAAACACTCAATGCGAGGGGCGTAGCAGAAAGATCTACATTGCCTTGTGCCAAATAAACTTTTTTACCTAAGCTGCTCATATCCCACTTGCGATCACCACCAGGCTCTTTATCGCCTGCGTTGTGCATAATGTAGGTTATACAAGTAGCCCCTTCTTTTAAGGGAATATTATAAATAGCACCATGAGTACCTGTACCAGAAGCCAAAAGAGGTTCATCCCAGCTAGTCACCGCACTGTCAGCAGCACCATTACAAGTGGGATCATCATTCCAGATATGCAAGCCCCAACCATCATAACTGGCATCTTTACGCAGGTAATTAAGCTCAGCGTCACTGTCAGCTATAACAACGTCAGGTATAACGTCAGGTGTAACAACAACAGTTTCATTGCTACTGCCACATGCAGCTAGCGTGGCAGCGACGAATAGCGGCATGGTAAAACGCGCTAATGTTTTTATTTTCAATTCCATTGATCATTCCTGTTTTATTAATGATTAAATAATTATTATTGTAGTTATTACAGTAAAAACTCCTCTTTTACGACGCCAAATCATATTGGATCAGCGCGGCTTAAGATGTGATCCAAGCGGTGGAAATATCCCTTTAAAATCTCATAAAACATTCTTCAATTGATCTTTGTGATCGACGTCACCCTCAAAATATCTTTTATGGAAAATATCGCTTGATTTAACAAAAAAGCAATGAAAGCGCTTTCTTTTTGAGTGAGGCTAAAATACTTCCATTCCTCTTGGATGAGATAAAAAACCAATTTTCGAATAAAAAATAGACACAACCAGAGGAATAAAGTGACATGAATCACTTGAAAATCGAACTAAATGAGATAAAGATTGCTATTCACTTTTTACAAGATAAAAAAAGAAAGCGATTACTTGTATAAATAAAACACAAAGAAAGCGCTTGCAAATTAATGAAAATAGGTTCGAAAATTATCTTGTTGGGCAGTAGCAAAGGGTTTTGGCATTAATCAGACAAGCAAACTATTCAGTAAAAATCTATTAGCAATAAATTTAGTGGACACATTAATATAGGCGAGTAGCCAAATAAGCATAACCAGTTCCACCCACCACTTTTATTTTATTCAAACAATACGCCGTAAATCTGCTGTTTATTTAGGCGATATTGTTATCTTTCATCTACTATTCAATAGAAAGTTATTTTTTTAGGATTAAACCTAAGGAGATTGAAATGCGTTTTCCTGAAATAAAAAAAGATCCATTACAGGCTTCGAATCACAATTTAACTTCCTATCAAGATATTTACGACCAATTTGATTGGAAAACAGCAGAGCTGCGTATAAAAGGAGGAGAAAAGGGATTAAATATCGCATTTGAAGCGGTAGACAGGCATGTCGAAGAAGGCTTTGGTACACAAACAGCCATTCGTTGGTTAAGTAAAAAAGGCCAGCAAAAAGATATTAGCTACGCAGATTTAAAAGAGCAAACCAACCGTTTTGCGAATATTTTAAAGGGGGTTGGCTTACAGTCAGGTGATACAGTTTTTGGTCTATGTAATCGCGTTCCGCAACTTTACATCGCCTTATTAGGCACGCTTAAATTCGGCGCGGTATTTTCGCCACTTTTTTCTGCATTTGGACCCGAGCCAATCCGTTCGCGCATGGAAATTGGTGAAGCGCGGGCATTGGTAACAAGCGAGGCACTTTATCGTAAAAAAGTGCATGGCTGGTGTAGTGAATTACCCAGCTTAAAATGGATCTTTTTATATAATGTCACGCAGCCCCTAGCTGAAAATTGCTACGATCTAGATGCTTTATTAGCACAAATGAGTCCTGCTTTCGCAACCCGTTTATGCAATCCCGAAGAACTCGCCTTATTACATTTCACATCAGGGACGACCGGCAAACCTAAAGGGGCGATGCATGTTCACAAGGCGGTTATTTACCACAGTATTTCCGGATTTTATGCGCTTGATCTAAGGCCGGGGGATAATTATTGGTGTACAGCCGATCCCGGATGGGTGACAGGCACCTCTTATGGAATTATCTCGCCCTTATGTAATAGAGTCACCTTAATCATAGATGAAGCCGAATTTGATGCTCAGCACTGGTATCAACTGCTCAGTGAGCAGAAAATCAATATCTGGTATACCGCACCAACTGCTATCCGCATGCTAATGAAAGCGGGAGAAGAGCTTGCAAAAGCGTATGATCTCAGTGCTTTACGCTTTATCTCCAGTGTCGGAGAGCCACTTAATCCCGAGGCGGTAATATGGGGGCAAAAAGTCTTCGCTAAACCATTTCATGACAACTGGTGGCAGAGTGAAACAGGTGGCATCATGATCGCCAACTTTGCAACCTCAGCAGTCCGGCCAGGCTCTATGGGGCGACCACTACCGGGTATAGAGGTTGCCATTATGCAGGGTAATAACGGCATAAAAACCCCCATAACGGAAGCGAATCAAATTGGGGAACTTGCACTAAAACGGGGTTGGCCCTCTATGTTTCGAGGATACCTTCATGAAAATGAGCGCTACCAAAAATGTTTTGTCGGTGATTGGTATTTAACGGGCGATTTGGCCTTCTGTGATGTCGACGGTTATTACTGGTTTGTAGGTCGAGCCGATGATGTGATTAAAAGCTCAGGCCATTTAATTGGCCCCTTTGAAGTTGAAAGTGTACTGATGGAGCAACCCGCTGTCGCTGAAGTTGCGGTTATTGGTCTACCTGATGAGGTTGCCGGGGAGATAGTAAAAGCTTTTGTCGCACTAAAACCCGGTTATGAGGAAGATGAGACATTACGTAAAACCCTGCTCGGTCATGCGCGTAAACGATTGGGTCCTGCCGTCGCACCAAGGGAAATAGTATTCCGTCAGAATTTGCCCAAAACACGCAGCGGAAAAATCATGAGACGTTTACTCAAAGCACGGGAACTCGGCTTGCCTGAAGGTGATATTTCCACACTTGAGAGCGACGAATCATAAACGATTGCTAAAGCGCAATACTTGGGGAGTATTTCATGACTAATAATAAAGTGCATATAAATCGTGAACATTTGCATCATCTACTTAAGCAGATGATTCGCATTCGCCGCTTTGAAGAACGTTGTGTAACCTTGTACAGCGAAGAAAAAATTCGCGGTTTTTTACATCTATATAACGGAGAAGAGGCGATATCGGTTGGCCTGATGCAAGCACTGACCGCTGAAGACGCGCTATTATCAACGTATCGCGAACACGGTCATGCCCTAGCAAGAGGACTGCCGATGAATGCAGTTATGGCAGAGATGTTTGCAAAAGAAACAGGATGTAGCGGCGGACGGGGCGGTTCAATGCATCTCTTTGACTGTAGCCGTCGTTTTTTCGGCGGCAATGCTATTGTCGCAGGTGCCCTGCCGCTCGCGGTTGGTTTGGCATTAGCCGATAAAATGCAGCAGCGTCCGCTTGTGACCTGTTGTATTTTTGGTGATGGCGCGGTTGCTGAAGGTGAATTTCATGAGAGCCTAAACCTTGCAAAGTTATGGCAGCTTCCAATTCTCTTTGTCTGTGAGAATAATTTATATGCGATGGGCACTGCACTGGAGCTTGAAGAATCGAATCAAAAAATTTATCAAAAAGCGGAAAGTTACGGTTTAACCTCACAAGTGGTTGATGGCATGAATGTAATAGAAGTGGAAGCGGCAGCCAAATCAGCTTGCAGTGCCATACGCAATGGCAGCGGGCCGCAATTTATTGAATGTCTAACCTACCGTTTCCGTGGTCACTCGATGTTTGATACGCAGCTTTACCGTAACAGCAGTGAAGTTGAAACATGGAAAAAGAAAGATCCCATTGTGCAATTAACGCATTGGCTCGAAGATAATAATCAAATTGAAGCGGGTGAACTGCAGACGATCGAACACGCGGTTGATCAAGAGATTGAAGAAGCCGTGGGTGCTGCGCAGGCCGCGGCTTTTGAATCTGTAGAAACGCTGTTAAAACACGTCTATGCGGAGGCTCCCCATGAATGAATTAA
>NZ_JBLIEK010000021.1:0-44068 GCF_047632995.1 Psychromonas sp. | reverse complement strand
CTAGGTTCGGCATGTTATACGTCAGAATCATGCGCTTTGAGCAGGCAACGAAAGGTTACTAAATGAGTGTAAGTGACCTCGTTAAACATGTTGAAGGCGATGCTCTGTTTGTTATTGAAAATGTACAGGGCTTATCGGTAATATCGTAATCCTTGTAGTAATGTTTGTCTAGCATGAGCAACTCGGACTTGACGAAGTGCGCTTGGCGCCCAAATAAGATAATAATGAACTTCGCAGGTTCCAACCGGAGAGGGAATTTCAACAAGTTCATTCTTTTCAATTTGATCCCTACACAAAAATTCTGGTATGACAGACCAACCAAAACCTTGGATAAGCAGTTTTCGTTGCGCCCTTAAGTCCTGACTAACAACAGCCGGGATTAAGCGTTCACTTTTTAATTTATTTTTTATTATCCAATTATCAATCAACGAGAGTTCTAAATTGTAAGCCAGCATAGGCTCTGTTGTGAGCGCTAAGGTCAAATATTCCGCATCAATAATCCGCTGTGCAACGGCAGGCGAAGCGACGGGTAACGCACGGCTGGTCATGATTTTTTCACTTTTTAAGCGACTGTCGATAACGGGATGAGCTGAAATACCAAGATCACAATGCCCTTCAATGAGCATATTATTGACAAAGGGGCCATCACCGGTATGCATCCTAACCCGTATTCCCGCTTCGAGGAGCGGTAAAAGTTGTTCTGATAACACCTCGGAAATAAAGTCCGCATGGCCAACAAACTGCAATACACCGGCAACATCCATCGACCTTGCTCTTGCTGAGGCTAAAGCGGCTTCCGCTAAATCTAATTTATCACCGATATCAAGTGCTAATTCATCGGCTGCGGCAGTAGGGCTAACACCTGTTGCTAATCTTTCGAATAAAGGACGACCAACGGCGACTTCTAATCCTGCAATATGTTGCGATACAGCAGGCTGGGTAAGATTGAGCATGCGAGACGCGCTACTGATGGATCGTTGGCGATATACTTCGATAAAAGTGCGCAGACGAACAAGTGACATTAGAAACCTCAGTGGGTTAGCTACCCATAAATTTATTTATACCCCTATGAAAATAACACTGTTGGTAGCAGGGCACCACTTTTATTACTATTAACGCATCAAAGCAAACGAAACTCTTTTACGTACAAGGATTTATTATCATGATGAAATCATCAAACTCGCATTTAGAATTACAGCAAGTATTACAAACAATGAAACGGGCGCATTTAACCCATGGTCCTGCCGATGTTAAACTTCGTCAAGATCGCTTACTGCGCAGTATCAATTTAATCCGCACAAACTATCAAAGACTCACCGAGGCAATGAATGCCGATTTTGGACATCGTAGTTCATACCAATCACAGGTCGCCGATCTGGCAACTACCATGAAGATGCTGCAGCATGCACTTGAAAACCTGCCATCGTGGATGGAAGCAACACTCATTGATCCCCCAGAGTCTGGTATGCAAACGCGTATTCAACACCAGCCTCTTGGTGTGGTTGGTATCATCAGTCCATGGAACTTTCCCATTAACCTTGCTTTTGGTCCGCTTGCGGGGGTTTTTGCGGCAGGTAACACTGCTATGTTAAAACCATCGGAGCTGACACCACGCACATCCGAATTGTTAGCCGAACTGGTGGGCGCGAGCTTTGGCCCCGATGAGCTGGAAGTTGTTTTAGGAGACGCAGAAGTCGGCCAAGCCTTTAGTGCATTACCTTTTGATCATTTGATTTTCACCGGTAGTAGCGCTGTTGGTAAACATGTTATGCGCGCTGCAGCAGAAAACTTGGTGCCCGTTACCCTTGAGCTAGGGGGGAAATCACCTGTGATGATTGATACCGATGCTGATATTACTGACGCTGTAGAAAAAACTTTAACGGTGAAAACCTTCAATGTAGGGCAAATTTGTCTCTCCCCTGACTATGTACTGCTTGCAGAAGATAAATTAGCCGGTTTTGTTGAAGCTTCGAAACAGTTTGTTAATAAAGCCTTCCCGTCTATTGCGGATAATCCAGATTACACCAGCATCATCAATGATAAACATTACCAGCGTTTACTTGGTTTATTAAAAGATGCCGAAGACAAAGGGGCACAAATTATCAGTTTAGCGCTTGCGGGAGAAGCACCTTACAATGCGCTTACCCGCACTATCGCACCCCATTTGGTGATTGGCGTAAATGATCAGATGGCGATTATGCAGGAGGAGATCTTTGGACCGCTATTACCGATTAAAACCTATACGGATCGCCTGGATGCGATTGCCTACATCAATGCCAACGCACGGCCTTTAGCTGCATATTATTTCGGTAATAATCCGGAAAATCAGCAACATTTTGCCGATCATACTACCTCAGGTGGTTTGGTCATCAATGATGTGATGACGCATGTCAGCATCGACAGCCTGCCTTTTGGTGGTGTTGGCCATTCAGGCATCGGCGCCTATCACGGAGAGCATGGTTTCAAGCAATTTTCTCATGCTAAACCCGTTGTTATTCAAAGTGCAACTAATGCAGATACGTCACGTTTAAGAGCCCCTTATGCTGACAAACAAATCGCGCTCGAAGCACTGTTGAAAGGTTAAATAAACATTCCCCCTTTTTTTGTACTATAAATCAAGGGGTTATTAATCATTGAAAAATAACATGCAGGTACATAATAAATGAAACGTGATGTTTATGCATATATAACCACAGTCACACTGGTGATTGCATTCGGGTTTAGTGCATTCCTTATTTACAGCGATAATGTTTTGCCGTTCACCACGCAAGCAACAGTCAAAACCACATCGGTGAATGTTGTGCCGGAAGTGAAGGGTTATATCCAGGAGCTGTTTGTTCATGAAGGTGAGAAAGTTGCACCAGGGACAGCACTGTTTCAAATTGATCCACAACCCTATCAGATTGAAAAGCAAAAATCACAAGCCGCCGTTGTAAAGATGAAAAGTCGTTGGACTCAGGCGCAAAATTATTTAAGACGCGTTAAATCATTAAGTAAAGATTCATCTGTCAGTAAAGAAGCACTTGATGATGCACAATCAGATGAAACAATTGCCTATGCCGAGTATTTATCAGCGCAAGCCAGCCTAAAAATGGCGCAACTTAATCTTGATCGGACGCTGGTTAAAGCAAAAGAAATCAGTATCGTCACTAATTTGAGTTTCACCGAGGGGATGTATGCCTCACCATTAATCTCTGTGATTCATTTGGTTAAAGATGGTAAACAATGGATTGAAGCCGATTTTACTGAAAAAGGGTTAAGCGCGTTGCAACGCGATCAAGAAGTAAATATTGTTTATGATGCGCTGCCAAATAAAGTCTTCAGAGGAAAAATATCATCGATAGATCAAGCCATTAGTAGTGGCTTGAGTGATCCTGATCACCTGGGTGAAATAACCTCAGAAACGCGCTGGATTCGTCCTCAACAGAAGATACGAGTGCGCGTGATCCCTCTGCAAAAATTAAATTCAATCGTTGCAGGAAGTCGCGCAAGTGTAATGCTCAGAGGTGGCTCGATCATTTCAGATAGTTGGATGAGACTATTAAGCTGGTTAAGGTTTATTTATTAATGTATGAGTTAATTCGCAAAACACTGATTATCGTATTGTGTTTGATGTTAAGTAAAATGCTTCATCTAACGGTCAGTGTTTATATCGTGTTATTTTCTATCGTGATTGCAACGAGCTGTGATTCCAGCCATATTTGGGAAATTACTAAACGTATATTGCCCTCGTTATTTGCGGCTTTGGGAGCGGTAGTGGTAAATCAAGTATTTGCGACCCACCCTTTTATCATTTGGACATGCAGTATTTTGTACTTCGACCATGTACGCCGTAAAGTCGATTCAAACCTGAAAGCAAGAATGGTAACCCTGCCGCTATTTATGATCATCTTCATTGATACCTATGCCAATAGCACTGCATATATCTTATCGATACCCGATATTGTAAGAGATCTTGTTTTAAGCACTCTTATTACCGCTTTAGCTGCCAGTTTTATCAACCATATTATGCCCATAAAACAAAAGATGCCCATGGTGCATATTGTTTCCATGCCGGTGAGTGGGGCGGATCGTTTGAAAATGCTGCTGCTGGTGGGTGTTGGTCTGGCGTTTATTATGATTAACCAAGTGACCAGCGCCGTATTTTGTTTAGTGCCACTTATTACATCGGCAATGCAACCGACACACGATCTGATGAAAACACATTCCCGAAATAAAATGCTTTCACAGGTGGGAGGATGCAGTCTTGCCATTATTGTTTCGATGTTTTTTTCCGGTACTGAAATTAACTTATTTACCTATTTATTTATTTCCAGCGTATTGGTTTTCACCATTTTATGGTGGTGTAACCATCCGGATAAAAATGAAGGACTGATTCACAGCGACGCATTAATGGGTTTTTTAATTCCATATCAACTTTATATTGGCCAATATGGTAATAACTTTGGACTAAATTCAATCATTTTGCGTGCCTTTGAATTGCTTGTCGTGCTGTTAATTATTTACGCCACCGCGTATTGGTTAGAGAGGTTAACAACAAATAGTGAGGAAGGTGTAAAACCCATTGTAATGTAGAATTAATTGCTCAGGATATGATAGCGCGATGAAAGGGCGCTAAGCTGCTATCGTGGCTAGTCTAAATGTAAAATTTAGTATGCCATTATTCACTTCGCCCCCGCTTTTTTTTGGGGGGGGGGTAATACTTAGAATAATAGTTTATTGATAGGCTTCGCTTGTGCATGTTCGACGTATCGTGCATCGCTGGGTTTCGCCATGAGTGCGTGTAGACGATAAGAAACTTAAGCTCAGTTTCGCAATTCCAAAGAGTCATGCTCTTTGAAGCGCCAAAGAAAAGTGACACGCCGTCAAGAGCGGAAGACCAACAAAGAAAGTTACATCAAGCGCTCACAAGCGAAAGCTTATGCGTTATCGACATACCATGTAGAGCACTGCCATCTAAAGCTCCATGCTTGTTGTTTTATTTAGTTTCATCATCGATTTGTTGTTCAATATCATCAACAACTTCTATCGTGGCATCTGCGCTGTCATCGTAAGCATCCATGGTCGCATCCGTTACATCATCGGCCATCTCTTGCGTCGCATCGACTGCATCATCTAAGGCATCTGCGCTGTCATCGTAAGCATCCATGGTCGCATCCGCTACATCATCAGCCATCTCTTGCGTCGCATCGACTGCATCATCTAAGGCATCTGCGCTGTCATCGTAAGCATCCATGGTCGCATCCGCTACATCATCCGCCATCTCCTGCGTACCATCGACTGCATCCTCTAAGGCATATTCGTTGTCATCGTAAGCATCCATAGTCGCATCCGCCACATCATCCGCCATCTCCTGCGTAGAATCTACTGCATTCCCGGCGGTATCTTTGACGGTATCAAGCATGTTTTTTGTCTTATTATGAATATCTTCATTAAGCTGCTCTACGGGCATCTCTTCAGCTTTGTCTTGGTCGATGGCTTTATCATTACGGTCACAAGCTGTGATCGCGCTTAATATAAACGCGCTAATTAAAAAATTACGTATCATAGTAATTACCCCTACGGATCTTGTATTGGAAGGCATCGTTGGCTCAGCTTAATAATCGCTGCGCCTTAGAGGATAGCAGTAAATATAAAAAAAAAGAGCGCATTAAGCGCTCTTCTTATTGCATGAAGGGAGAGTTATTTAACCTCTTCACCCGCTGCTTGTAAGTCTGCATGGTATGAGGAGCGAACAAACGGACCGCATGCTGCTTGGTCGAAACCGATTGCTTTGGCTTTTTTGCCCAGTTCATCAAATTCAGCGGGCGGCACATAACGCTCCACGGGCAGATGTTGCAAGCTAGGCTGCAGATATTGCCCTAAGGTCAGCATAGTAACGCCATGATCTGCTAAGTCTTGTATGACTTCCTCAATCTCTTCATTGCTTTCACCCAGACCCACCATTAAACCTGATTTTGTTGGAATCTGCGGATGTTGTTCTTTGAATTTTTTAAGCAGCTGTAGCGACCATTTGTAATCCGCACCCGGGCGTACCTGTTTGTATAGGTGTGGCGCTGTCTCTAAATTATGGTTAAAGACATCCGGCAGTTCGGTGTTGAAACAGGCTAATGCTTTATCCATTCTGCCTTTAAAATCAGGCACTAATATTTCAATTTTGATATGCGGATTGAGCAGACGAATTTCACGGATACAGTCGGCAAAATGCTGTGCTCCACCATCGCGCAGATCATCTCTATCAACGGATGTGATAACCACATATTTAAGCTTCATATCTTTAATTGTTTCTGCTAATTTTTTCGGCTCTTCACTGTCTACGGCAAGCGGTTTGCCATGTCCAACATCACAGAATGGGCAGCGGCGTGTACAGATATCCCCTAAAATCATAAACGTGGCCGTACCATGATTAAAGCATTCATTGAGATTCGGGCATGACGCTTCTTCACAAACAGAGTGCAGTTTGTTTTTACGCAGTGCCGCCTTAATTTCATTAACACGGGTGTTATCTGTTTTCAGCTTAATTTTCATCCATGATGGTTTTTTTAAAACGCTGCCTTTATCTGAAGGGATAACTTTAATTGGAATATGAGATAGCTTATCGGCATCGCGCAGTTTTTTTCCGGCGCTTAATTGGCTTGGTTTATTAGTCATGAAAAAAGCTCTCTATCTGTGAATAATTTAGTTGCTGGTTTAATTTTTCAATTAATAACGGTGCTAATTCGGTTACTGAAAGTTTGATACCTTCATTGTTACATTGGGTCATTTCCAGTCCGGCATAACCGCAGGGGTTAATTTGTAAAAAAGGGGATAAATCCATATCAACATTTAAAGCAAGTCCATGAAAAGAGCAGCCTTTACGAATTTTCAATCCCAATGAGGCGATTTTTTTGCCATTAACATACACACCGGGTGCATCAGCTTTGGCCAGAGCCGTCACTTTATAGTCCGCTAATAGCGTGATAATACTCTGTTCAATAATTGAAACTAAACGGCGTACATTGAACTCTTTACGGCGGATATCAATTAACAGGTAGGCAATCAATTGGCCCGGGCCGTGGTAGGTTATCTGTCCACCCCGATCGCTTTTTACAATGGGGATATCGGTTTGCTGCAATAGATGTTCCGCTTTACCTGCAATACCTTGAGTAAAAACGGCAGGGTGTTCAACCAACCAAATTTCATCAACACAGCTTTCATCGCGCAGCGTCGTGAAGTCGCTCATTTTTTGCCATGTTTCTAAATAGGGTTGCAGTCCTAAATAGCGCACATGCAGTTGTTTTTCGATAGCAGTCATCTTATTTATCTACAAATCAAAGAATACAACGAACCAGTTCAAGATCGTTTAATTCTGTGTAAATGGTTTCAATATGTTCTTTACTGGTGACGGTAACCGGAATACTGAGTGCCTGGTAGGTCCCTTTTGAGCTGGGTTTTGTTTTTGGGGAATAATCCCCCGGTGCATTTTTTTGAATGACGGCGATCACATCCAGTGTCATTTTCGGATCAGCAACACCCATTACTTTAAATGCAAAAGTGCAGGGGAATTCTAAAAGCTCGTCAAATTTTGTGTTTAATGCCATTTGCAACTCCGAAAGCTAAGTAAACGAAAAGTGAGGCGAAAGCCTCACTCTGTTATCTATTATATGGGGATTGGATTAAGCAAACCAACCGATAAATAATAATTTGACATAATCAATCAAACGGCTGAATAAGCCACCTTCATCTATCGTTTCTAAAGCGACTAAGTCATAAGTGGCAATGGGCTCATCTGCGATGGAATAATGCACTTCGCCAACTTTTTCACCTTTTTTAATCGGTGCACGTAATTCATCCTTGATAATGAAATCGGCTTTTAAGTTTTTAGCCTGGCCTCTCGGCAGAGTGATCGGGGTATTTATCGCCACACCTAAACGGATCATCTCTTGCGCGCCCATCCAGATTCGTTCACTAGCAAGTTGATCGCCTGCATTGTAAGGGGTAATAGTTTCAAAAAAGCGAAATCCCCAGTTAAGTAATTTTTTACTTTCTACTTTACGTGAAGTTTCAGATTTAGTCCCCATTACTACGCTGATTAAACGCATCCCCTCTTTGGTTGCAGAGGAGATAAGGCTGTAACCTGCCGCGCTTGTATGGCCTGTTTTAATGCCATCGACATTTAAACTTTTATCCCATAACAGGCCGTTACGGTTATATTGAACAATGCCGTTATATTTGAATGATTTTTCACTGTAAATACGATATTCATTAGGTACATCGGTAATTAATGCTTTGGCTAAGATAGCCATATCATGCGCTGTGGTGTAGTGATCTGCAGAATGTAAGCCGTGGCTATTAACGAAATGGGTGTTATTCATACCCAACTGCACAGCCCAAGAGTTCATTAAATCGGCAAATGCATCTTCACTGCCTGCAATATATTCCGCCATTGCCACACAAGCATCATTACCTGATTGTACAATAATGCCACGGTTAAGGTCTTCAACCGTTACCTCTTTACCTACTTCAATAAACATTTTAGAAGACTCGGGGAAGTTCTTCGACCATGCTTTCTCGGAAATCGTAACCTTAGCTGTTGGGCTCAAATTGCCTGATTTTATTTCTCGACCTATGATGTAGCTGGTCATCATCTTAGTTAAGCTCGCAGGCTCCAATCTTTCCTCACTGTTATTCTCAGCAAGAATTTTACCCGAATCAAAGTCTATTAATAAGTAGCCCTTTGCTGCGATGGCAGGAGCATTCGGGATAACACGCGGGGTCGCAATAACATTAAAACTTAGAACGAAAGTGATAAGCAGTAGGCTTATTTTTTTCATGAAGGTTACCTTTGAGTTGTTTTACCCAACTGCTTTGGGCATAGATGCGGAAAATTGTTATGCACTATATCAGATGCCCTCTTTGTTTGCTAAGAGGCGAATAAAAAATTATCGATTAACTTGCCCGGCAAAGAGAGCGGATGGGGATTAAGCGCAGGGAGATATCTGAGCTGCCTCTTTTTAGTGAGGTGATTTGTTGCGGTGCATCAGTTAATGCACCTTTGCACTATTGTGGTGCGATTTATTGTAAATACTTCGCGGTTAAAATTTAACTTGTTGTTTATTAAGAGTTTAATTTTTGGCATGGTAATTGTACTTAGAAGTGTAGGGAGCGATATAGCAGCCTATAGTAATAGTTGAATAGGTATTGATTTTGCTCTATCGAGATACAAGTTGTTCAATTTCAATTTAAAAAAGGAATCACCATGAAAATGTTAACCGCAATCATTAAACCATTTAAGTTAGATGAAGTAAGAGAAGCGATTATGGATGCCGGTATTGCAGGTGTAACCGTTTCAGAAGTAAAGGGTTTTGGTCGTCAAAAAGGGCATACAGAATTGTATCGTGGCGCTGAATATCAAGTTGATTTTTTGCCAAAAGTAAAATTAGAAATCGCTGTCAAAGATGAAGATGTTGATCGTCTCGTTGAAGCAATCACCTCTGCTGCCAACACGGGGAAAGTTGGTGACGGAAAAATATTTATTCAATCACTTGAGCAAGTGGTACGTATCCGTACTGGTGAGCTTGATGATGAAGCACTTTAATTTAGTTTAATATTTGTAGGAAGGAACTTATTATGGAAAACACAGTACTTGAACTTAAATTTGCGCTGGATACCTTTTATTTTTTAATATCAGGTGTCTTAGTTATGTGGATGGCGGCAGGATTTGCGATGTTGGAAGCGGGGTTAGTTCGCTCTAAAAACACCACAGAAATTTTAACCAAGAATATCGTCTTATATGCAATTGCTTGTACCATGTTTTTATTAGTGGGTTATAACATTATGTATGTTGATAATACGGCGGGTGGTTGGTTACCATCATTAGGAGGGTTAATTGGCACACAAGCGGCTGATGCGAATCATTCTCTTGAATCTGATTTCTTCTTCCAAGTAGTATTTGTTGCGACGGCCATGTCTATTGTATCAGGGGCTGTTGCTGAGCGAATGAAATTGTGGGCATTCTTAATCTTCTCTGTTTTCCTTACGGGCTTTATTTACCCGCTAGAAGGTTACTGGACTTGGGGCGGCGGTTTCCTTACTGAAGCTGGTTTTAGCGACTTTGCAGGTTCAGGTATCGTTCACATGGCGGGCGCTGCAGCGGCATTATCTGCGGTTATCTTACTCGGTGCTCGTAAAGGTAAATACGGTAAAGATGGTTCAATCCACCCAATTCCAGGGTCAAATATGCCTTTAGCAACACTGGGTACATTAATTCTATGGATGGGCTGGTTTGGATTTAACGGTGGCTCGCAGTTGCTTATCTCTGATGCAGAAAATGCAACAGCGGTCGGTCTTATCTTTTTAAATACAAATGCGGCCGCAGCTACTGGTGCAATTGCTGCACTGTTAGTCAGTAAATTGAAATGGGGTAAAGCGGATTTAACTATGGTGTTAAATGGTGCATTAGCTGGTTTGGTTGCTATTACCGCCGCACCTGACTCACCTTCACCACTGCTTGCAAGCATGATTGGTTTAGTTGCCGGTGTGATTGTTGTGTACAGTATTATCACTTTTGATAAATTAAAAATTGATGATCCTGTGGGCGCGTTATCAGTTCACGGTGTATGTGGTCTGTTTGGTCTGTTAGTTGTGCCACTAAGTAAAGAAGGTACTACATTTGCGAGCCAACTATATGGCGCAGCCGTTATCTTTGGTTTTGTATTTGCCGCTTCGTGGATAGTCTGGGCAGTTATAAAAGCGACAATGGGGATACGCGTTACTGCAGAAGAGGAAGAAACAGGCATGGATCTACATGACTGTGGTGTGGAAGCTTACCCTGAGTTCACCGATTAAATAACAATCAATATTCATATGTTAAATAAAAAACCTGACTTGTAATTAAGTTAGGTTTTTTTTTGTGCCGAGTGTTTGATAAAAATGAGAGGAAGTAGTTTAAGATTGACATGTTAATGGCTATCATTTATAAAATATATAAATGGAAGTATGAGATTAAGGGCGTTAATGACTGGTTTTAAATTTTTATCAGATGCTTTACTGCCATCCTTAATTTTGCTGATACTGTATTGGCTGGGAACTTTTAGTCAGTATTTGATCTTCCATTTTTTTGCAGAGTTTTTTGCTATTATTGTGGCGCTCAATATAGGCATTATCTCCTACTTCACTCATCCCTTTAGCAAAAATGATTATTTGAAGTTTTTGGGGCTCGGTTATTTTGCCGTCGGTTTGTTAGATACTATGCACGTATTAACATATCCGGGTATGCCCTTTATTGGCTTTGCAACGGCCAATACCACGCTCACTTTTTGGGTTTTTACCCGTTTATTTGAAAGTCTTATTTTATTATTTGCGACCTTTCCTTTATTCAATAAAAGCAAGCTGTTACCTATAGTAATCATCTATTCCTTAATTCCGATCACCATAACCTACTTGTCTTTCTTTAATCCATTACCATTATTTAGCGCTGCCGAGGGTTTAAGCTCTTTAAAGACTGAACTAGAGTATCTCGTTATTTTTATCTTAGTGGCGGTCTTGTTTGTAAACCATAAACAGAAAAGACTGTTTTATCATTCTGTTTATTGGAAAATTCAACTCTCTATTTTATTAACCATCAGCGCTGAATTTTTCTTTACCCTGTACGGTGATTTTACGGATATCTTTAATATACTGGGTCACTTAACAAAATTTTTATCTTTTTGGTTCATTTTTAGTGCCGTCATAAAACGCACATTACAGCAGCCGATGGAGATGATGAAAAAAGATCTAAGCAGTTACGATGCTATTCCTCTTCCCGTTATGATTATTGCTAATAATGGTCGCGTTCGCCAACTTAATAAAGTGGCTGAAAATTTAATTAACCTCCCGAGAAATCAAATTATAGGTGTAGATAATCATCAGTTTCTTCATCCTGCCTCTATCAATAAATCTGAGTGTCCAATTTGCCTGGCTGTTAAAGAACATAGATCATTAAAAAATGTGCGGCTTACGGATAAAGACAAATCGATAACTAGCCTTTACTCAGTGAGTCTTATTGGCGATTCTAAAGTATTTGGCATGATTCAAGTGAGCCGGGATATCAGCGAGGAATTAGAGAGTAATGAGAAAATATTGAGCCAAAATGCCATTTTAAGCTCAGTACTCAACGGTACGCCCGATTTTATTTTTTACAAAGATTACTTATATAAAAACGGCGCCTATTTAGGGTGTAATAACGCGTTTGAACTGTTTGTCGGCAAGCCTAAAGAACAGATAATAGGTCGGACGGATATTGAACTGTTTGGGGCGGAAGTAGGAGGGGGGTTTCAAGCTTATGATAGAGAAGTATTAAGAGAGAAACAGACTAAAATTAATGAGGAGTGGGTAACTTACCCCAACGGTCAACGGGTACTGCTTAACACATCAAAATCACCTTTGTATGACAGCCAGGGGCAAATATTAGGTGTGTTGGGTATGGCTCGTGATATTAGCCAATATACACAATTGCAAAGCGAAATACAGGACCAAAAACAAACGCTGGAATATAATAACTATTACGATCTGCTTACCTCACTCCCCAATCGCACACTATTTTCAGATCGCATTGACCACGCTATTAAATTATCGCAACGAATCAGCCGCGGTGTGGCCGTTATATTGATCGATATTGATCACTTTAAAGCGATCAATGACTCTCTGGGTCACCATATTGGCGATCAGGTGATTAAAAAGGTCGCCCTTAGATTACAACAGATAGTCATGGAAACAGATACGGTAGCGCGATTTATGGGGGATGAGTTTTCTATCTTACTGAGTGAATTAGCTAATACCAATGTAGTTGTTGATATCATTGAAAAATTACAACAGGCTATGAAACAAAGTATTGATGTGCTTGAACATCGGCTTTACTGCACTGTCAGTTTAGGTATCGCCCTTTACCCCAGGGATGGCGAAAATGCGGAAGCGCTGCTTAAAAATGCCGATGCAGCTATGCATAAAGCAAAGAATGAAGGACGTGATACTTATCGCTATTATACACAAGAGATGACGGAAAAGGCATTTGCGCGAATTGTTATGGAAAGCAGTTTACGCAACGCTATAAAAAATGACGAATTTGTTGTTTATTACCAACCGCAAGTTGATGCGCGAACCGGAAAGTTAATGGGTATGGAAGCGCTCATTCGTTGGCTTCATCCCCAAATGGGTATGGTTGAACCTGCTAAATTTATTCCCTTGGCTGAAGAAACTGGATTTATTGTTGAGCTTGATAGATGGGTAATGTCTCATGCGATGCGGCAGATGGTTTTATGGCATGGGATGGGGCTTAACCCAGGGGTTCTTGCCCTTAATCTTGCTATGAAGCAGCTACAGGAAAAAGATTTTATCGACGTTTTAAGTAATACACTAAAAGAAAGCGGGTGTGCGGCACATTGCTTAGCATTTGAAGTAACCGAAGGGCAGATTATGGAGAATCCGGAAAATGCTATTTTGATACTGCAAAATATTAGTGCAATGGGGATTGAATTAGCGATTGATGATTTCGGTACGGGTTACTCTTCTTTGTCCTACCTGAAACGTTTGCCAATTAATAAATTAAAAATAGATCAGTCTTTTATACGCGGTTTACCTGAAGATGAGGATGATGCTGCATTGACTAAGGCCATTATTTCATTGGCTAAAAATCTTCATTTAAGTGTTATTGCTGAGGGGGTAGAAACCATTGAGCAGGTCAACTTTTTGATTGATCATGGTTGCTGTAATATTCAGGGCTATTATTACGCAAAACCACTCTCTTGCGCAGAAATGACTGCGTATTTAAAATAACAGTACATTTAAACTGACATTAACATATAATTATTACTCTTCTATTGCTGCAATTTGATGCGGTATCTTGGATTAGCTAGGTTGCAATAATTAACATATAAAAATATTGACTGCATTTATTGCTAAGGGCGCGGATTAATTAGCGCCCTTTTTTATGGCACAAAAATTGCTTTTATCTGGGTATGTGTCAATAAATGGATAAAAATTATGAACCTTAATTCTTCTGCTTTATTTAATGATTTATCTGTGCAAGGTTTGCAGGGTAAAAGTCTAGGTAGTGAACTTTCTAGCCAATCTGTGAACTCTTCACATGCAGATTTTTCAAAAATGTTGAAGCAAGCGATAGATAACGTAAATGGTCTGCAGCAAAACACCTCAGAATTACGTAATAGTTTTGAAATGGGTGATAAAGAGGTTAGTTTAGGTGAAGTTATGATCGCGGCTAATAAATCAAGTTTAGCATTTGATGCAACCGTACAAATACGCAATAAAATGGTCGAAGCATATAAAGAAGTAATGAGTATGCCTGTTTAGGCGTGTTGGCTAAGATAAAAGGGAAAAACAGTGGCTGAATTAGGCAACAATGCAGATATGTTAATTGAGAACAGCAGCTTTGATGGCGATGATACGCATGCGCATTCAGAAAAAGGTGCATTGGTGTCATTCTTTTCAAATGTTGATGTGTTACGCCAAATTAGCATGATTATCGGTTTGTTAATTGTATTGGCAATTGTTGTGATTATTTGGTCGTGGGGAAAAGAAGTTGACTATCGCCCGCTTGGCCGTTACCAAACAGATGAGTTAATTAGCACGCTAGATTTCCTTGATAAACAACAGATTCAATACGAGCTCGAAGGTGATTCCATTCTCGTCGTTTCCGATCAATATCAAAAAATTAAACTTTTGATGACACGCGCAGGCTTAGTGACTGATGATAATGATAGCGGCGATGATATTTTATTACAAGATATGGGTTTCGGTGTTAGCCAGCGAGTGGAAAAAGAACGCTTAAAATTAAGCCGAGAACGTCAGTTAGCATTAGCGATTAAAGAGATGAAAAACATCACCAATGCGCAAGTACTATTGGCGATTCCCAAACAGAGCGTATTTGCACGAAAAGAGCGAAAAGCCAGTGCAACCGTGGTCGTGACCACTAGCCGCTCTTATGCACTGTCAGCACAAGAAGTTGACTCAATTGTTGATATTGTCGCCTCTGCCGTACAAGGTTTATCCCCTAATAGCGTGACGGTAAGTGATCAGCGGGGGCGTTTATTACACTCCGGAAGTCAAAGTGGATTTTCTGCACAATCAAGTAAAGAGTTTGCTGTTGTCCGTGCTCAAGAAGATGAGTATAAAGCAAAAATCGATGCTATTTTAATCCCTGTTTTAGGACTCGCAAATTATACCTCTGAAGTTGATTTGGCGATGGACTTTACGGTTGTCGAAGAAACTAAAAAAACCTTCAATCCAGTAAACCCGGCGATTCGTAGTGAGATGTTGGTTGAGAGTAAATCATCCAGCTTTGTGGTCGGCTCTGTACCTGGTGCATTAAGCAACCAGCCTCCGACTAATTCATCTATTCCAGAAGAGTTCAATCTCAGCAAAAAATCATCCGATGGCGCAGACGGAACCACTCATAATGAATCAACGCGAAATTATGAAGTGGATAGTACGGTTACTTATATCAAACATAAAGTCGGCAAGGTGGAGCGCTTAGCCGTTTCCGTTGCGCTCGATTATGTTGCGACAACCAATGAAGCGGGGGAAGTTTCATATCTCCCTCGCCCGCAAGAAGAAGTGGAGAATATCCGCCGTTTATTGCAAGGTGGCCTAGGTGTTAACAGCGAACGTGGCGACATTTTAGAAATTGCTTCGGTAAGTTTTAACCGCCCGGATCTAGAGAATATTGCAGAAGAAGAATTTTGGAAAACAGAAACGTTCCAAAGTTATGTCCGATTTGGCGGTAGCATGTTAGTTATTTTGTTAACGCTATTATTGATTGTTCGCCCCATCATGAAAAAACTACTTTACCCTGAAGCGATAGAGCATGTTGATGAATATGATTTAGGTGGTGCAATCGGAGCAATGGCTGGGGATAACTTGAACATGCTGAGCGATGAAGATGAAGGTGTCGAATTTGGTCTGGGCAATGGACAGATTAAATTACCTGATTTACATAAAGATGAAGATTTACTTAAAGCCGTACGTGCATTAGTGGCCAATGAACCAGGCTTATCTGCACAAGTAATTAAAGAGTGGTTATCAGTCGATGAAAAATAAAGAGACGAAAGACACAAAAGACACGAAAGATACGACAGAAACAAAACCGATCGCAACGGGTGATTTTGACGTTAGTGCATTAAATGGTGTCGAAAAATCGGCACTCTTGATGCTGAGCTTGACGCCTCCCGATGCTGCGCAAATATTTCGTAATTTAGAGCCCAAACAGGTACAAAAATTAGGTATGGAGATGGCGGCCCTTAAAGACTCGTCGCAGAATCGTGTATCCAGTGTGCATCGGGCCTTTATCGAAGATATTCAAAAATACAGTAATATCGGTTTAGACAGTGAAGACTTTGTCAGAGCATCATTAATTGCAGCGTTAGGTGAAGATAAAGCGGGTAACTTAGTTGATCAAATTATTCTTGGCAGTGGTTCGAAAGGTCTTGATTCATTGAAATGGATGGATGCACGACAAGTAGCCGCAATTATTCAAAATGAGCATCCGCAAATTCAGACGATTGTTTTATCCTATTTAGATCCAGAACAATCAGCTGAAATATTAACCCAATTCGCAGAGAAAAATCGACTTGATCTGTTGATGCGTATCGCTGATTTAGAAGAGGTGCAACCTGCCGCATTGCAGGAATTAAATGAAATAATGGAGAAACAGTTTGCCGGTCAGGCAGGGACGCAGGCTGCTAAAATGGGTGGTGCTAAGGCTGCCGCAGATATAATGAACTATTTAGATACCGGCATTGAAGGCCCGCTAATGGATTCGTTACGTGAAACTGATGAAGATATGAGCCAGCAAATTCAAGATCTTATGTTTGTCTTTGACAATCTTATTGATCTTGATGATCGCGGAACACAAACGCTGTTGCGCGAAGTCCCTGGCGAGCAGTTACAGCGTGCAATAAAAGGTGCGGATGAGCAGCTTAAAGAGAAAATATTTAAGAATATGTCTAAACGTGCAGCCGAGATGTTACAGGATGATCTTGAAGCAATGGGGCCCATTCGTATTAGTGAAGTGGAAGCTGCTCAGAAAGAGATTCTTACCATTGCGCGTCGTTTATCCGATGCGGGTGAGATCATGCTCGGCGGTAGTGGTGGTGATGAGTTCTTATAAAAATAAAACGGGTAAACGGAGAGCCTGCGCATGATAGATAACGACACTGAATTCAAACATTGGCCTCTGCCTGAACTTGAAGAAACGGCAAAAAATGAGAGCGAAGAAAAAACTTTGTTTGGCAAACCAGCCAGTTGGTATCAGAGTGAGCCGGAGGAAAGTGAACCGCTGGCTGTTGAAGATGAGCTGAAACCTTTAACACTTGATGATATTGAAGCTATCCGTCAGTCGGCTTACGAAGATGGCTTTAAAGAAGGTAAAGAGGCCGGATTCACAGCAGGCACAGAAGAAGGCAAAAGCGAGGGCTTCAAGGATGGATTTTCCCAAGGCATTGAGCAGGGGACAGAAGCCGGTTTACTGGCAGCTCAGGGGCAGATAGATGAACAACTGACCGTTTGGCAATCATTAATCGAGCGCCTGCATAATCCACTGGAAAAATTGGATGATAACGTTGAATATCAACTTATCCGTTTAGCCACTACGCTTGCTGAACAAATTACCCGCTGTGAAGTACAGACCAATCCGCAAATTATTTTACAGGCTTTAAAGCAAGCGGTAGAAGCATTGCCTCTTTCAGAGCAAACATTAAGAATTTTACTCCATCCGGATGATCTTAAATTTGTGCAAAGCGCCTATTCAGAGGAAGTTTGTTTAAAACGCGGCTGGGATTTACAAGCAGAGCCGGCTCTCGCGCGAGGTGATTGCCAAATTCAAACACAAACATCGAGTGTAGACTACGCATTCACTACCCGTATTGAACAAGTGTTAAAACATTTTTTTAAAGAAAACCATCAGCAACTTCCAGAAAAAAATGATGACTCAAATTTGCTCAATGACCATCCTCTTGCAGATAAACCCGTTTCCACAGAGCCAGAAGAGATGTCGGAATCCGAAATGACGGAGCAGCAGGAGAGCAGTAGAAGTTCAAACCAAGAAATTGTAAATGAATAAATTAGCGCAGCGGCTGGCACAATACCAAACGGGTGAGTCGATCACTCACCCTATCGTATCAGGAAAGCTGGTGCGTGTGGTGGGGTTGACATTAGAGGCTATCGGCTGCACTGCGGCGGTGGGCAGCTTATGTCGCGTGGAAACAAGCGATGGTTTTATTGATGCCGAAGTGGTTGGTTTTTCTGGTGAACGTCTGTTTTTAATGCCCAGTGAGCGTTTAACTGGCGTTCTGCCGGGCGCAAAGGTAATTCCCCAAACAGAAGCACAAGGCATCCCCGTTGGTATGGAACTATTAGGGCGAGTGTTAGATGGTCTTGGTCAACCTATTGATGGCAAAGGCGAAATTATTACCGCACAAACCAGCCAGTATAGTAATCCGCGAATAAATCCACTCAGCCGTAAAGCGATTAAAGATCCCCTTGATGTAGGTATCAAAGCAATCAATGCTCTGCTTACCGTCGGGCAAGGTCAACGAATGGGACTTTTTGCCGGATCGGGGGTGGGTAAGAGTGTGTTATTAGGTATGATGACACGCGGCACAAATGCGGATGTAGTCGTGGTTGGTTTAATCGGTGAGCGTGGCCGGGAAGTTAAAGAGTTTATCGAAGAGATATTAGGACCTGAGGGGCGTAAACGTGCGGTGGTCATTGCCGCACCTGCGGATTCATCGCCTTTAATGCGTTTAAAGGGGTGTGAAACATCACTTACCATTGCCGAGTATTTTCGAGATCAGGGCTTAAATGTTTTGCTGCTAATGGATTCGTTAACACGTTTTGCTCAAGCACAACGTGAAATAGCACTCGCAATTGGTGAACCCCCTGCGACTAAGGGGTATCCGCCATCGGTCTTTGCAAAATTACCGGCCTTAGTTGAGCGTGCTGGTAACGGTAATGAAAACCAGGGATCAATCAGCGCTTTTTTTACCGTATTAACGGAGGGAGACGATCTTCAGGATCCTATCGCGGATGCATCAAGGGCTATTCTTGACGGCCATATTGTTTTATCACGGGATCTTGCAGATTCAGGGCATTTTCCCGCCATTGATGTCGCTAAATCAATTAGCCGAGTGATGCCAATGGTTACCTCTGATGAGCACCAAACGCTGGCTCGTGTATTAAAGCAAGCTTACTCTTTATACCAAGAGAACAAAGAGTTAATTACTATTGGCGCATATGCCAAAGGAAGCGATCCGCGCATTGATAAAGCGATTGTTATCAGACCTATGTTGGACCATTTCTTGCAACAAGGGATGAAAGAGAGCATTAGCTATAACGATTGTTTGACGCAGCTTGCCACATTAACGCAGCGTTTTGTAAATAGCTAGTTTATAGATCCCCCCTTTGAAGGAGCTTTTTATGGCGACAGATGCATTACAACTTGTTTACGAACAGCGAGAAAAACAAGTAGATCAAGCATTACGCGCCTATCAAAAAGCGCAGCAGGCTCTATTTGAGCAGCGCAACCAACTGCAAAACCTTGGCCAGTATCGTCGTCAATATATTTCCCAGTTAACGACAAAAGGGTCACAGGGTTTGTCTATTGCAGAACTTGGTAAATACCAACAGTTTATTGTGCAGATAGATCAAGGTCTAAGTAAGCAACAAGAAGGTTTGGTGAAGTTTGAATACGATGTTCATGCACAAAAAAAATTGTGGGTGGAAAGTCAAGTAAGCTGTAAAGCACTGGCGATGTTACTTGAGAAAAAAGCGCGGCAAAAAATAAAAATTGCGGATCGTAAAGAGCAACAACTTCTCGATGAATTCGCCACCTTCCAATTTTTTCAGAAAAGATCCACTAACTGATCTGATAACCGTAGAACTGGTCTGTAAATTGCTTGCTTATTTATATTAAGCGCTAATTAATAAAGCAATCATAAATTAGCCCACCTGTTTTAAATTGAAAAAGAGGCAGTAAACGCCTCTTTTATTCGCCTGCCATTAAATGGTAAGAGAGAGCTATTGTATGATGCAATCAATATTATTAACCAACCCGGTCAAATCACAAAATAATGAACGTTTATCTGATACTTCTAACGTTGATGGGGAGTTGACAGGTGACGGTTTGCGGGCAGAAGAAAGCGAGTTCAAGCTACGTTTCGCGGATCTGTTTGATTCTCTATTAGTAGGTAATGGAAAAGTAGCCGGTAATGGCAAAGACGTCGTAGGTAATGAAAAAGTAGACGGTAATGGCAAAGAAGTCGCAGGCAAAGGAAAAGAGGATCAGGATATTGTCGTTGAGGGAAGCGCAGAGCGCAAAGGGACAATTGATAGCTCACAACTGCTTGAGAACAGCACTGTTCAGGTTGACAGTGGCGTTGCAACTGAAAACAGTGATGCTGACTTAGCGGATCTGAAAGATAAAAATGAAGCCGAGACCTTCGGCGGTGAATTGTTATCTGCGCAGGTTAAAAATGTTGAGCCTGCAAAAAATAGAGAAGCGATAGATAATTTAGAAAATGTAAATCAGATCGAAAGGCTTGCTGATAGCGGGGATGCACAAGAGGCAGAAGGGAAAAATAAAACGGAAAATGTTGCACAATCATCAATGCTCGAACAAATAGAAACGGCAAAAAAAATCGACACACAAGTGACTGGACCGCAAAAAACGGATCAAGTGGACAATGTTATTCCCGAGTTAGCCTCTCAGGTAAAAAAAGGTCAAGAAAAACAGCACAGTAGTTACAATGAACCTGAAAGTGTTGCCATGCAACAACCTAATTGGGATCCTAGTCTGCAGGGAAATAGGACGGGTGATAAACTGGATGGACTACAGATTGAAAGATTTGATGAGAGCGTAGATGCAGAAGATGCTGTAGAGTCGGAAGGGAAAAATAAAGCGGCAACTTTTGCACAATCGCCCATGTTCGGACAAAAAGAAGCGGCAACAAAAATCGATACACAAGTGACTGAACCGCAAAAAATGGCGGAAGTGGACCGTGTCATTCCCGAATTAGCCACTCAGATAAAAAAAGGGCAAGAAAAACAGCCCATTAGTTCAAAAGAATCATCATTAGCACCTGAAAGTAAGATTTCAAAAGCAAGCGAGACTGAAACGAATCGTGTGTCTGAATCTTTAAAAACAGAAACTGGCCAAACGATGACAGATAAAATAGAACCCTTTTCATTGGCGAATAAAAGCGAAATAGAGCGAAACCCGCTAACATCTCCGATTGATGCGAGTGCGCCACGTTCAACGAATCTAGATATTTCCAATCTAAGCAAGTCAATTAATCAAAATATAGCAACTGCCCCGCAACCATCAATACTGGGTCAACCCTTAGATCTACAAGCAAAACATGCTTCAGCTTTATTAGGTGAACGCATTCTGATGATGATTGGGCAGGGCAAACAAGAGGTAAGTATTCGCCTTGATCCTGCCGAGCTCGGTTCAATGCATATTAAATTACAACTGCAACAGGATCAGGTACAGTTAACTATTCATACACAAGTGGCGCAAAGCCGAGATATTATTGAGCAGAACTTACCCAGATTACGAGAGCAGCTTGCACAACAGGGCGTTAGCTTAGGGGAAACGAGTGTTGAGCAACAGAGTCAGCAGCAAAACCAAAAAAATAATCAAGGGGAAAATGGAGTCCAAGATAGTGGCCAGATGCTCGCCGGTGATAGCTCGTTGCAAGCTACGGGTGATAAAACAGAGTGGACCACCTCTAAAATAGCACTTCCAGCTCAAGGAATTGATTATTATGCGTAAAGCTTTTTAATTGTTACTGAATTCAGAGTAAAGATGGATTAAAATCAGTGCCAATATTTTAACAATAACAATTACAATAATCAGGACGGAATAGCATGGCGGAAGAAGAACAAGAAGATCTTTCATTACAAGCAGAAGAAGTGCCACAAGGCGCCGGTAAAAAAAAGCTTATTATCATTATAATTGCCGCTGTTTTGGTGTTAGCTGCAGCGCTTACTACTTACTTTCTATTTTTTAATGGAGGTGGGGAGGTAACAACTGAGCAGACAGAGGAGCAGATGCCCGCGGAGGATACAAATGAAATTATTGCCAGCACCTATGTGGCCATGCCGCGGCCTTTTGTTTTTAATGTGCAGGATGGGAAGCGTGATCGTTTAGTGCAAATTAAAGTGCAACTTATGGTGCACGGCAGTGGTAATGCAGATCTGGCTAAAAAACATATTCCTTTATTAGAGGGGACATTAGTTCGCGTATTTGGCGCAGCGACAATTGATCAATTGCGTAGTCCTGCTGGTAAAACTCAGCTCAGAGTGGCTTCATTAGAGGCATTAAATGCAGCCACCTCTCAGGTTGAGCAGAAAGCACTAATTGATGCCGTATTATTTACCGGCTTTGTTTTACAGTAGTTTTTTTTATAATAAGGGAAGGATTTTTTATTACAGATCTATTATCCGAAAATGAATTAGCAAGGTTTAATAAAGTAACCGTAAAATTAGAAAACAAAGCATTAATTTATATCACATTATGTGCGGTCTTTTTTTTACAGCCGTTTTTTTACAATAGCAGGGTTTTTCATGGCAGATCTATTATCCCAAGACGAAATTGATGCACTTTTACATGGTGTCGATGATGTTGAAGATGATCTTGTTGAAACTGATGAGGAGGGGGATGATGCCCTTGTCCATTTCGATTTTTCATCGCAAGATCGTATCGTACGTGGTCGAATGCCGACGCTGGAGTTGGTTAATGAGCGTTTTGCCCGTCATTTAAGAATTAGTTTATTTAATATGTTACGCCATACAGCAGAGGTCTCCATTAATGGGGTACAAATGCTTAAATTTGGTGAATATTTGCACACGCTGTTTGTCCCTACGAGTTTAAATATGGTACGTTTCCGGCCATTAAAAGGTACTGCGCTGGTTACTATGGAAGCGCGTTTAGTTTTTATTTTAGTGGAAAATTTTTTTGGCGGTGATGGTCGCTATCATGCAAAAATAGAGGGCCGTGAGTTTACGCCTACAGAGCGTCGAATAATCCAAATGCTGCTAAAAATAATTTTCGAAGACTATCACGATGCGTGGGCACCCGTAATGGATGCTGATTTTGAATATCTCGATTCTGAAGTAAATCCGGCGATGGCAAATATTGTCAGCCCAACCGAAGTGATTGTTGTCAATTCCTTTCATGTAGAGCTTGATGGTGGTGGCGGAGATTTCCACATAGCGATGCCTTACGCAATGTTAGAGCCCATTCGAGAATTACTTGATGCAGGTGTGCAAAGTGATAAGGAAGATACTGATCAACGTTGGTGTCAGGCGCTAGAAGATGAAATTATGGATGTGTCGGTTGATTTCACGGCGAAAATATTGGAAAAAGAGCTGTCGTTACGTGATCTGATGGGGCTAAAGGCGGGAGATGTTATCCCTGTTGATATGCCTGAAGCAATATTGGTGTCTGTTGAAGGTTTACCTACGTTTAGAGCTCACTTAGGCCAAGCAAATGATAATTTGGCATTAAAAATAACTGAACGGATCAGTCGACCCGAGATACAAAATAGCAAGCTGCAACTCGATAAACTAAAAAAGAAACAAGATAGTATATAAAGGTGTATGCCTAAGCTAGCTGAAAATACAGATTTCTGCATCTTCAGGTAGCTTGGATATAGATTAAAAGAATTGCAAAATTTATAAACAGGAAAAAAATATGAGTAATGAACAAGATATGGCTGATGAGTGGGCTGCTGCGCTTGAAGAATCTGGTGATGAGGGAACATCTGATGATATCAATAATGTTGAACTTGATGAGCTTACGGATACATCAGCTCCAATTAGCAAAGAAGAGCATGACAGGTTAGGTAGTATTCTCGATATCCCTGTGACTATTTCAATGGAAGTGGGTCGCAGCAAAATTAACATTCGTAATTTACTGCAATTAAATCAAGGCTCGGTTGTTGAGCTTGAACGTGTGGCTGGTGAACCGTTAGATGTGCTCGTTAATGGCACCTTAATCGCGCATGGTGAAGTGGTGGTGGTCAATGATAAGTTTGGTATTCGTTTAACAGATGTTATTAGCCAAACAGAACGGATTAAAAAGCTCAAATGAAGGTTTTTTTTATTGCTCTCGCTGCTTTCTTTCCTATCCGTGCGTTAGCGTTGGAAGAAAGTACCAGTCGCCCCGATTTAGCAATAGGTAGTATGCTTGGCTCTTTGCTGTTGGTGATTGCCTGCATTTTTGTTTTTGCTTATTTAATGAAAAAAACTAATTTATTAAAAAATGGCAAAGGACGAACGCTGATTAAAATTGTTGCAACACAACCCTTAACCAATAAGGGGCGAGTGCAAATGATTGAAATTAATGGCCAGCAATATTTGTTAGGGGTTACTGAGCAAAATATTACGCTGCTTGATAAATTAGATAAACCTTTGCTGGTAGAAAAAACGCCCCAGAGTGAAAAGACAGCAACGCCTTTTTCAATGTTATTATCTAAAATAAGCAATAAAACCAATGAATAAAATATTACCCATAGTTGCCCTAATATTACTCTTTGTGTCACCGCATCTGTTTGCACAATCGGGGGCGTTATCCGCGGTTACTGTGACGACCAATGCAAGCGGTGAGCAGGAATATAGCGTAACGTTACAAGTCTTAGCCTTTATGACGGCGCTAAGTTTTTTACCTGCGATGCTGATCTTAATGACCTCTTTTACGCGCATTGTCGTGGTTATGTCGATTTTGCGGCAAGCGATGGGATTGCAGCAGACGCCTTCTAACCAAGTCGTTAACGGCATTGCCCTCTTTTTAACTTTTTTTATTATGGCCCCCGTATTTGATCGCATTAACGAAAGCGCGCTGCAGCCCTACCTCAAAGAAGAGATGACCATTACCCAGGCACTTGAAAAAGGTAAAAAGCCGTTGATGGAATTTATGCTTGCACAAACGCGTCTTAAAGATTTAGAAACATTTCTGGAAATAGCGGATATACAAGTAAATACACCCGAAGAGGTGCCGATTACGGTACTTATCCCTGCATTTGTGACCAGTGAATTGAAGACTGCTTTCCAGATTGGTTTTATGATATTTATCCCTTTCTTAATTATCGATTTAGTGGTTGCGAGTATTTTGATGGCGATGGGGATGATGATGTTATCCCCTATGATTGTCTCTTTGCCCTTTAAGTTGATGTTGTTTGTGTTGGTTGATGGTTGGAATTTGATAATGGGCAGTTTGGCCAATAGCTTTGGCCTCTAGGATAGCTGATGGAACCCGAAGTATTTGTAAATATTTTCCAGCAAGCTCTGTGGCTTGTACTGCAATTAGTTTCTGCTGTTATAGTGCCAAGTTTACTGATTGGTTTGGTTGTGGCTATTTTTCAGGCGGCCACCTCGATTAATGAGCAAACGCTAAGCTTTTTACCCCGTTTAATTATGACCCTTACCTCATTAGCATTCGGCGCGCACTGGGGATTTGGCAAGTTGATGGAATTTTTTATCGCCATGATTAACCAGATCCCCCAAGTGGTTGGTTGATGACTTTCTCTGCAGAATTTTTACTCGATTGGTTAGCGACCTATTTATGGGCTTTCTGCCGTATTGCCGCGATGTTAATGGTGATGGTTGCAATCGGATCGAGGACTACACCGACACGCATTCGCCTTTTCTATGCCCTTACTATCACGCTTGCTGTCTTACCCGTTCTTCCGCCTGGCCCCGCTGGTATTGAACTGTTCTCACTTGCCAGTGCTTTAGTGATTTTGCAGCAAATTTTAATCGGTATTGCTATTGGTACTATCTCTGTTTTTGTGGTGCAAACCTTTGTTGTTGCCGGGCAAGTTATTGCGATGCAAACCAGTTTAGGCTTTGCATCAATGGCAGATCCTATGAATGGTCAATCATCTCCTGTTGTTGGTCAGTTTTATGTGCTCTTAGTAACCCTGCTCTTTTTAAACCTTGATGGGCATCTGTTAATGATTGAGATGATTGTTAGAAGCTTTGATACCTTACCTGTTTCAATGGAGGGGTTGTTAGCCACTGATTATGAAAAAATCGCAGCTTGGTTTTCTTTAATGTTTAGCGCGGCGCTGGCATTTTCCATTGCCTCAATGGTGGCGATGTTATTGGTGAATTTATCCTTTGGTATTATGACCAAAGCCGCGCCGCAATTGAATATATTCAGTATGGGCTTTTCAGTCAGTATGGTCTTTGGCTTGTTTGTCTTATGGGTAACTCTGGTCAATGTGCCTATCCACTTTGAAAACCAGTGGTTACGTGGTATTAATTTGATGTGTGAATTGCTCAATAATGTGTGTGAAAAACCGTGATGAACAAGTTGTTAACTCAATACTTAACTGACGACTTAACTCATGACTTAACAATAGGAGCGTAATGCATGGCTGAAAATGAAAACGGCACAGACCGCTCCGAAGACGCCACCCCGGAACGGATCAGAAAATCCAAGGAAAAAGGTCAAGTTGCGCGTTCTAAAGAGTTAGCAACCGCTTCTGTACTGATCTCTGCTGCGTTTGCATTTATTGTTTTTGGTGATCGTTTGGCTTATGAATTATCTGTGATGATGAAAAATGCCTTTACGTTTGAACGCGCCGCACTTTTTGATCCTGAGCAGATGTGGTTACACCTTGCTGGCAGTTTTTCTGGTCTTGCAGTGCCAATGTTTACTATTTTATTTATGCTTTTTGTGGTCTCAATATTAGGCAGTGCCTTATTAGGAGGCATCTTATTTAGCACAAAAGCGATGATGCCGAAATGGAGCCGTATGAGTCCTGCCGCCGGATTAAAGCGGATGCTCGGGATGCAGGCATGGGTGGAATTATTAAAATCTATATTAAAAGTAGCAGTTGTTGTGGGCATGGCGTGGTGGATATTGGGTGTCACCTTTGATCATATTTTACAGCTTTCAGTTACCCCATTACCGGGAAGTGTTTTTGAAGCGTTAGATATGATCTCTTGGATGTTTACAGCTTTATGTTGTTCACTGTTAGTGATTGTTGCGGTTGATGTACCGTATCAAATTTATAAACATAGCGAAGAGCTAAAAATGACCAAGCAGGAGGTCAAAGATGAATATAGAAACTCCGAGGGTAAACCGGAAGTAAAACAAAGAATTAGACAGCTTCAGTATGAAGCATCACAGCGTCAGATGATGGGCGATGTGCCAGATGCCGATGTTATTGTTACCAATCCAACACATTATTCTGTCGCGCTAAAATATGACCAAGATGGTGAACGCGCACCTTATGTCGTTGCGAAGGGGGTTGATTTTATGGCGCTTAAAATTAGAGAGGTTGCCCGTGAAAATGAAGTCCCTATTATGCAGTCACCGCCATTATGTCGTGCTATTTACCATACCACGGAAATTAATGGTGAAGTGCCTGATGAATTGTTTGTTGCGGTCGCACAGATCCTGGCATACATTTATCAACTCGATCAGTTCCGTAAAGGACGTTCTGGACGGCCGAAATCACTGCCGGATCAGTTGCCAATTCCAGAAGAGTTTCAATATAAAGATTGATTTATGATCTCAGGCGGTTATTTAATTAGAAGTTGTTCAAGTTATTGTAAATATTTCACACTCCAACCCTTATGATTGCGGCATGATTTTACTATTTGTGGCATTATCCCCCTTCAGACAAATCATTTAATAATTGTAGGTTACTAACATTAAGACTGTATTCATCTCTTTATGGGCAAATAAATTAAAGATACTGGGAGGCCTTGGCACTCCTATTCTGGTTTTAGCGGCGTTGGGTATGGTGATTTTGCCTATGCCAACCCTGTTATTAGACATATTATTTACCTTTAACATTGCGCTTGCGTTGGTTGTTTTACTGGTCAGTGTTTATACTCGCCGGCCATTGGATTTTGCTGCTTTTCCTACCGTTTTATTAATTGCAACCCTGTTACGTCTTGCACTAAATGTTGCTTCTACACGAATTGTTTTATTAGAAGGCCATCAAGGTGGGGCTGCTGCCGGACGTGTTATCGAAGCGTTTGGTTCGGTCGTTATCGGCGGCAACTTGGCAGTGGGATTAATTGTTTTCCTTATTTTAATGATCATTAACTTTGTCGTTGTTACCAAAGGTGCGGGTCGTATTTCAGAAGTAAGTGCCCGTTTTACCCTAGATGCTATGCCCGGTAAACAGATGGCGATTGATGCCGACCTGAATGCGGGGCTTATCGATCAAGATCAAGCTCGAACACGGCGCGAAGACGTTACCATGGAAGCCGATTTTTATGGCTCTATGGATGGTGCGAGCAAATTTGTAAAAGGTGATGCGATTGCCGGGATCATGATTTTATTTATCAATATTATCGGTGGGTTTGTGATCGGTATGGTCCAGTATGATTTACCTTTTGCGCAAGCTGCTGAAATTTACACTATTTTGACTATTGGTGATGGACTGGTTGCACAAATCCCATCCTTGCTGCTGTCAATTGCCGCTGCCATTACGGTTACGCGTGAAAATACCGATGCTGATATGGGCGGGCGCATGCTTGGTCAAATGTTTGACGATCCGAAAGCATTAATGATCACAGCGGCTCTTTTATTGATAATGGGTATTGTCCCTGGCATGCCTCATCTGGCTTTTTTGACGCTTGGCGGTATTTCTGCTGGCGGTGCTTATTGGCAGTTTAATCGCGTTAAACAAAAAGCCTCAACAGAGATGCAAGCCCAAGAAGGTGATGCTAGCGGCACAGCTGGGCCGACAGAAGCTAAAGAGCTTGGTTGGGATGATGTGCGCAGTGTTGATACGATAGGACTGGAAGTGGGCTACCGCTTAATTCCATTGGTTGATAAAAGCCAAGGTGGTCAGCTCCTAGATCGTATTAAAGGCGTGCGTAAAAAACTATCGCAGGAGATGGGTTTTTTGATTCCCCCGGTGCACATTCGCGACAACTTAGATTTATCGCCAAATAATTATAATATTTCATTAATGGGCGTAAGTTGTGGATTTGCTGATATTTACCATGATAAAGAGATGGCTATCAATCCTGGACAAGTATTTGGTCCGATCGATGGCGTGACGGGTATTGATCCGGCTTTTGGCCTAGAGGCTGTCTGGATCGATGAGGCGCAGCGCGAACAGGCACAAGCTCTGGGGTATACTGTTGTTGATACGGCTACCGTTGTCGCAACTCATTTAAGTCAGATTTTAAGTAATAATGCGGCGCAGCTATTGGGCCATGAAGAAGCGCAAAGTTTATTGGATTTACTCGCTAAAAAGCACCCTAAACTGGTTGAAGGTTTGGTGCCCGAAATATTGTCATTGAGCACTATTGTTAAAGTATTACAAAGTTTATTGAATGAAAATGTCGCCGTCAGAGATATTCGCACCATTGTGCAAACATTGGTCGATTATGGGCCGCGCACCCAAGACGCCGAGGTGTTAACCGCAGCGTGTCGAATCTCATTAAAACGTATGATAGTGCAAGAGATCATAGGTAATGAACCTGAGTTACCTGTTATTACTTTGTCAACCGAGTTGGAGCAAATATTGCATAAGTCTATGCAGGCGGGGGGGAATGAAGGTGCTGGTATTGAACCCGGGCTTGCAGAAAGAATTCAAAACTCATTAGTGGAGGCATCACAGCAGCAAGAGTTGCTTGGTCAGGCCTCCGTATTATTAACGTCAGGTGTATTACGTAGTACATTAGCCAAGTTCGTAAAACATACAATTCCGAGTTTGCATGTACTTTCCTATCAGGAAATACCTGACGATAAACAGATAAAAATAATCAGCTCAATAGGGCAGTAATTGGTCGTAATAAATGAAAATTAAACGTTTTTTTGCAAAAGATATGCGCACCGCCATGACCGAAGTAAAAGAGGTACTCGGACCTGATGCGGTTATTATGTCTAATAAAAAAGTGGTCGGTGGAATTGAAATTGTCGCTGCGGTTGATTATCAGGCAGAGCAAGCAGAGCAACAAAAAAACAAAGGGAAAGACGATCCGTTTGCATCAATGCTCGATGATAATGTGCAACTTTCTTCGCAAGCCAGTAAAGCACAAAAAGCACCATTAAAGCTGCAAAAAAGCACAAGCAATGGTGTGAAAGAGAGTGGTGAAGACTTTGCTAAATCACTGCACTCATTTTTTGGCAAGGTGAATGCGCAGCAAGCAAAGAATAATGGCCAGAAAAATCCGCAAATCAGAAATGATTCAGCCGATTTTTCACTGCCAACGGGTCAACCCGACAGAGTGCCAAATCAGCCTAAAACACTTGCAGAGCAGCAGCATTGGCAACAAAAAAAAGAACGGGCACAAAGCAGTGCTGCGCCACGCAGAAGTGCACCTGCTAGCCGTAATAATGATAACGAGATTGCTAAAATAGGCGCAGAGGTCGCCTCTTTGCGCAAATTGCTGGAGCATCAAGTCTCAGGGCTGATGTGGCAAGAGATGGAACGTAAAGAGCCTATTCGAGCGATGGTTATCAAATGGTTACGTACAGCTGGTTTTTCAGACGATATAGCAGACCAACTTGCGAGTTATATCCCAGAAGATGCCTCTGCCACTGAAGTTCAGGATTATATTCAAGCATTATTGCAAGATAAGATTTATATTGGCAAAAATGAAATTTTAGCACAGGGCGGGGCTATTGCTCTATTAGGCCCTACTGGTGTGGGTAAAACAACAACGATTGCAAAACTTGCAGCACAATTCGGTATAAAATACGGTGCTGATCAAGTGGCACTTATTACCACAGATACTTACCGTATTGGCGCACATGAGCAGTTGGCGACCTATGGTAAAATTATGGGCTGTGCGGTACGTGTAGCTAAAGATGCAGATGAACTTTCTGATATTTTATACCAGTTTAGAGAAAAACGGTTAGTATTGATAGATACAGCCGGTATGGGGCAGCGCGATGTCCGGCTCTCAGAACAATTAGATACGCTGATGCGTAATAGTCGAGTTAATATTCACAGTTATTTGGTTATCTCTGCCACATCACAACGCAGAGTTATTGAAGAAGCATTCGAACACTTTAAACGAATAACACTTTATGGCTGTATATTAACCAAAATAGATGAAAGTGTTGGTTTAGGGGAAGTGCTGAGCGTTACTATGCAGCATGCATTGCCAATTACCTATGTAACAACTGGGCAGAGAGTGCCCGAAGATATTGAAATAGCGAAAACTGATACGTTAATTAGTGGCACTTTGGATATGATGAATAAGATATTTGAACATCAGCAGCACGATTGGCATAGCGGCTTTGATAACGAATAAGCCTTATTGGGTATATTGAATTAACAATTTTAGATAATGAGTAAAATAATGATTTCAGATCAAGCAAGCGGCTTAAGAAGAATGAAAAATAACCAGGTGAAAGTCATTGCTGTCACTGGTGGTAAAGGTGGCGTTGGTAAAACAAATGTTACTTTGAATATGGCGGTTTCGCTTGCACAGCGCGGTAAGCGCGTGTTGGTACTTGATGCCGATTTGGGGCTCGCCAATGTGGATGTTTTATTAGGCATCCGTGTGACCAAAAATCTTTCGCATGTATTGTCTGGTGAATGCACGTTAGATGAAGTCATTGTGACGGGGCCTGATGGCATAATGATTGTGCCTGCAACGTCCGGTACCCAGTCTATGGTTGAGTTAACCGATATTGAACATGCTGGCTTGATTCAAGCATTTAGCTCTCTGCAAACACCTATTGATATGTTATTAATTGATACCGCTGCTGGTATTTCCAATATGGTTGTGAGTTTTGCTCAAGCGGCACAAGATGTGGTGATGGTCGTTTGTGATGAGCCTACATCAATCACGGATGCGTATGCGTTAATTAAAATATTAAGCAAACAAAACGGCGTTTACCGCTTTAAAATTGTTGCCAATATGGTACGTAGTTTACGTGAAGGACAAGAACTTTTCACCAAACTAACACGTGTAACAGACCGTTTTTTAGATGCTTCTTTAGAGTTAGTTGCATGCATCCCATTTGACAACAATGTTCGCCAAGCAGTAAGAAAACAAAAGGTTGTTGTGCAGGCATTTCCGAAAACACCCGCTTCCTTGGCATTTAAGGCGTTGGCTAATCGTGCTTGTGATTGGCCTATTCCACATCAACCTGGAGGACACCTTGAATTCTTTATTGAAAAATTACTGCTTAATGACGTTGAGCAACTAAGAGAGTCGCTATAAGTGATAAAAACGCATGGCTATTACAGTAATACATCTGATTTAATTGAGCGTCATTCTGAATTAGTTAAAAAAATAGCTTATCATCTACTGGCTCGATTGCCTGCTAGTGTACTAGTTGATGATTTAGTACAATCGGGGATGATTGGTTTACTGGAAGCGGCAAGAAACTTTGATGGTAATAAAGGCGCTAGTTTTGAAACATTTGCGGGGATCCGTATCCGTGGCGCCATGTTAGATGAGATGCGCAGAGGGGACTGGGTTCCTCGCTCAGTGCATAAAAATAGTCGCACTATTGCCAGTGCTATTGCTGATGTGGAAAAACGTACGGGACGCAATGCTAAAGAAGCAGAAGTTGCAGAGCAGCTCTGCGTTACATTAGCTGAATACCAACAGATGTTACATGATGTGAATTGTGCAAAGCTGGTTGCATATGAGGATATACCCGGTGCAGAAGATCTTTTCGGTACAGGCTCAGTCAATCATGATGCCACTTTTAACGAAGTGAGTGAAAATCAGTTTTCAAATAAACTGGTTGCTATGATTAAACAGTTGCCTGAGCGTGAAGCATTGGTACTGTCTTTATATTATGATGAAGAATTAAATTTAAAAGAGATTGGTTTGGTGCTTGATGTCAGTGAGTCTAGAGTTAGTCAAATTCATAGCCAGGCGCTACATCGTTTAAAGGCGAAGGCGAAGGCACAAGCCGCTTAGATTCTAAGCGATATGGGTAGTTTGATAAGAGATGAGTCACAGATGCTCCAAGAAGCCTAGAAATCTAAGGTTATTATGGTGTAATTTTTTTTATATTTACTTATATTTACTTAAAGTTATTTTAAGTAAATTAATTGCGAGATAAGTTTTTACTTAGGGGTATGTTTTGAACAGAAATATGAAAGTACTGATTGTTGATGATTTCTCAACAATGAGAAGAATAATCAAGAACTTATTACGCGATCTTGGTTTTACAAATACATTTGAAGCTGATGATGGCAATACAGCTTTACCCATGCTCAAAGAGGGGGATTTTGAGTTTGTTGTAACAGACTGGAATATGCCCATTATGCAGGGGATAGATCTTTTAAAAGAGATCCGCAAAGATCCGAAATTAAAGAATCTACCTGTGTTGATGGTAACCGCCGAAGCGAAACGTGAGCAGATTATTGAAGCGGCTCAGGCAGGAGTAAATGGTTATATCGTTAAACCTTTTACCGCTGGCACACTAAAAGAAAAGTTAGATAAAGTTTTTGAGCGATTAGGTTAAAGGAGATGGAGATGGCAAATGAATTAATGCCACTGCTATCACTTTCACAAGCAAAAGCACTCGTTGCTCATTTGGAAGCGCAAGAGATAAGTGCCGCAAATGAAATTGTAGAAGGCGCAAGCACACCCACAGCAAATGAAGATGGCGTGTTTGATAAAGTTGGTGAGTTAACGCGTGAGTTACACGATGCATTACGAAGTTTTCAAAATGATACTCGGTTGATTGATATGGCGGGGAACGATATTCCTGACGCTAAAGACCGTTTGAATTATGTTATTGAAATGACCGATAGTGCGGCCAATAAAACAATGGATGCGGTTGACACTTGCTTACCCATTGCAGATAAACTTATCGAGGATATCGAGGCGGTTACGCCGAATTGGCAAGGGCTAATGAGAAGAGAGCTCGCCCTTGGTGAATTTAAAATTCTCTGTCACCAGATTGATTCTATTATTACAGAATCGAAAAGCAGTGCATTAACGTTAAGAACTTCCCTTACAGATATTTTAATGGCTCAAGATTTTCAAGATTTAACAGGGCAAATGATTCGACGTGTTATTGCATTAGTGCAGGAGATTGAATCTAAACTTGTTGGTATTTTGACTGTATGCCACACAGATAGTGCCGTGTTTAAATCTGATAGGAACGTAAACAATACAAAGAAAGATATTGAAGCTGAAGGTCCCATTCTGAACGCAGATGAGCGTGATGATGTTGTAAATGGACAGGATGATGTTGATGATTTGCTTTCTAGTTTAGGATTTTAAGGAAACGGGAAATGACATTTGAAGTAGATGAAGAGATCCTGCAAGACTTTTTGGTCGAAGCGGGTGAGATTTTAGAATTATTATCAGAACAACTGATTGAATTGGAAAATAATCCAAACGACACAGAATTACTCAATGCCATTTTCCGTGGTTTCCACACTGTAAAAGGTGGGGCTGGTTTTTTATCCTTAACCGAATTGGTGCAAACTTGTCATGGCGCTGAAAATGTATTTGATTGTTTGCGTCAACATAATCGCAGCCTTAACGCAGCACTTATGGATACTATTTTAGCCGCGCTAGATGTTATTAATGAGCAGTTTGATGCCGTAAAATCGGGCGATACTGTTACCGCTGCTCCTGCTGATATTCTCGAACAATTACATAAATTAAGTCGGCCTGAATCGGAAGATAAAGTGACTGCTCCGACTGCTCCGCCTGTCGATGCAGTCAAAAAACCTTCTGCTCAAGCGGCAACGGTAGACTTGAATGATGAGTCTAACAGTAGCATTGATGAGATCAGTGAATCTGAATTTGATGCATTATTAGATGAATTGCATGGCAAATCGGGCTCAACCGTCACCGCTCCCGCCGCGGCACCTGAAAGTGGTGACATCAGTGACGATGAATTTGAATCCTTACTGGATGAACTGCATGGTGTGGGCAAACACTCAATGGCAGCTACTGCTGAAGTGGAAACTTCTACGGCCAGCGTAAGTGATGATATTGATGACGATGAGTTTGAATCATTACTTGATGAACTTCACGGAAAAGGGGTACATGGCGCTATTTCAACGCAAGCGCCTGCAGCTGATAATAATAGCTCTGCTGATGAGATAACAGATGATGAATTTGAATCATTACTTGATGAATTGCATGGCGCGGGTAAAAGTGTCCAGACTAGTGCAGAAATTAAGCCACCAGCAGTGAAAACGCCACCACCAGAGGCGCAACCAAAACCACAGCCAGAAGCTGTAACAGAGAAAGTTGTTAAACCGGCTCCAACAGCAGCAGTTGCTAAAAAAACGGCCGTAGCTAAAGCTGAGCCAACGGTACGCGTTAATACCGCCACGCTTGATGAAATAATGAATATGGTTGGCGAATTAGTATTAGTACGCAATCGTTTGGTAAGCCTTGAATCAACCTCTGAAGATGAAGAAATTTCACGTGCAGTTGCTAATCTTGATATTGTAACTGGGGATTTGCAGGGCTCGGTAATGAAAACGCGGATGCAGCCAATTAAAAAAGTATTTGGTAAATTCCCGCGTGTTGTACGTGATATGGCACGCACATTAGGTAAAGATATTCGCCTTGAGTTGGTCGGCGAAGAAACTGATTTAGATAAAAACTTGGTAGAGGCACTTGCCGATCCTCTGGTGCATTTAGTGCGGAATTCAGTTGACCATGGCATCGAAATGCCAATTGTTCGTATGCAATCAGGAAAAGAGAAAGAAGGGCGTATTTTACTGTCGGCATCACAGGAAGGTGATCATATTCTTCTGGTCATCGAAGATGACGGCGCGGGTATGGATCCCAATAAGCTAAAACAGATTGCGATGGATAAAGGTATCTTAGATCAAGATGGTGCTGATCGCATGTCAGACACAGAAGCGTTCTCACTTATTTTTGCACCTGGCTTTTCTACTAAAGTTGAAATTTCTGATATTTCTGGTCGCGGTGTAGGAATGGACGTGGTTAAGACCGGGATCACCAAATTAAATGGCACGATCGCGATTGATTCTGCAATGGGTAAAGGAACGCGATTAGAGATTAAAGTGCCTCTAACACTTGCGATCCTTCCAACGTTAATGATAGTGGTGGCAAAGCAAACCTTTGCATTACCGCTGACCAATATCAATGAAATTTTCCATTTAGATCTAGGTAAAACAAATATTGTTAACGGTCAAATAATGGTAGTGATACGTGGCCGTGCAATTCCTCTGTTTTATCTGCGCGACTGGTTAGCACCCAATGCAGAGCCGATTGAAAAAAGTAAAGGCTTAGGACTCGTTGTGATAGTACAGTTAGGCATTCAGCAGGTAGCCTTTGTTGTTGATGCACTACTTGGTCAAGAAGAAGTGGTTATCAAAGCGTTAGATAAACTGTTATCTGGTACACCAGGAATGGCAGGCGCGACTATTACCAGTGATGGTGGTATTGCTCTGATCCTTGATTTGCCAAGTTTGTTAAAACATTACGCATAATAAAAAATAGGATTTTGCATGGTGGTAAAAGTATTAGTTGTTGATGATTCAAGTTTTTTTCGCCGTCGAGTAAGTGAAATCATTAACAAGTCACCTGATTTAGAAGTGATTGGGACCGCAAATAATGGTTTAGAAGCGGTAGAGATGGTTGCTAAATTGAAACCTGATGTCGTCACTATGGATATTGAAATGCCTGTTATGGACGGCATTACTGCGGTGAAAAAAATAATGGCAAGCAATCCATTGCCTATTCTGATGTTTTCTTCTTTAACGCATGATGGCGCAACGGCTACATTAGATGCATTAGAGGCGGGCGCTGCGGATTTTTTACCGAAAAAATTTGAAGATATTGCGCGTAATAAAGATGAGGCAATACTGTTATTGCAGCAGCGCATTAAAGCGATAGGACACCGACGGGCCTATCGCCCCATAACAAGACCGGCAGCGCCAGAAAAATCTGCCATGGCACCAACAAGAGTGCAAACCAGTCCGGCATTGTCCGCATTACAAAAATTAAAAAAAAGCACTGATGCGAGAAGCAGCGGGGCGTTAAGCAAACCCGTTACAAGTAAAGGGAGCGCCAGTAGCGCGCCACTATTAGCAACGAACAAACATTTCAAAGCCTCCGGTAAGTCATATGATATTTTAGCTATCGGTACTTCAACGGGCGGTCCAGTTGCATTGCAGACTATTTTGTCAGATTTACCCGCTAATTTTAAATTACCAATAGTGCTGATTCAGCATATGCCAGGTACATTTACTAAAGCATTTGCTGAACGTTTAAACGGTATTTGTAAAATTAAAGTAAAAGAAGCAAGCGATGGAGATGTGTTGCAAGCCGGCTGTGCATACCTGGCACCTGGTGGCAAACAGATGTTGATAGATGGTAGAACCGGGCATGGTAGAATTCGCATTCATGAAGGAAGTGAAAAACTTAATTACAAACCCAGTGTTGATATCACCTTTGCATCACTATCAAAATTTTATGGTAATAAAGTACTTGCTGTCGTTTTGACCGGAATGGGCGCAGATGGTCGAGATGGTGCGCGCATGTTAAAAGATAAAGGCTCAGTTATATGGGCGCAGGATGAGGAAAGCTGTGTTGTTTACGGAATGCCACAAGCCGTTGTTAAAGCCGGTATTGCGACAGAATCTCTGGCAATCGATCAAGTGGCTAAACGTATCAAAGTAGAACTTAAACATGAATAAGCTGGGTTTTTTCGGCTTTTTTATTATTATAGCGAGCTTGCTATTTGCACAAATTTATCATGGTTCATCAATAAAGGGCCTGTTTGATTTACCTGCTTTCCTGATCGTCTTCGGCGGGACTTTGGGCGCTGTTTTGGTGCAAACATCGAGTAAACAGTTCCTGCATGCATTAAACCTTCTGCCGCAAATATTTGTTACACCGTCCCTTTCACTTATTGAACAGTCTAGGCGAATTCAAGATTGGTCCTATCAATCACGACAACATGGTTTATTAAGCTTAGAGAAAGAAAATGATGAAAATATTGATCCATTTACCCAAAAAGGGTTGGCAATGTTGGTTGATGGTTGTGATCAATTGGCTTTGCAGGATATCCTACAGCAAGATATAGAGCTTGATAGCGAACATCATGAACGTAGCGCCCAGATTTTTGAATCAATGGGTGGGTACAGCCCAACGATTGGTATTATTGGTGCTGTTTTGGGATTAATCCAAGCTATGGGGTATTTAGATCAACCTGATAAATTAGGTGAGGGTATTGCTGTTGCATTTATTGCTACTATTTATGGTGTTGGCTTTGCCAATTTTATTTATTTGCCTATTGCGAATAAAATCCGATTGTATTATCAATATGTGGCTTTGTATAAAGAGATGACGTTAATTGGACTGATTGCCATTGTTCATGGCGATAATAGTTTGCTCCTCGATCGCCGTTTAAGCAGTTATATTGATAGAGCATCTTATTAATGCGCGTTAGGCCGCGCTCCCGTTTACAAATGCATTCTGGCAATGATCTAAATCGTTGGACTGTTTCCTTCGCTGATTTTATGACCTTAATGTTCGCTGTGTTTGTTGTTCTATATGCCGTGTCATCCAGTAAAGAAGAAAAATATAAAGATGTCATAATAGGTATTCAAAATGCCAGTAAACTGCTTAATCAATCTGTTTTTAGCTCTTATCAAGAAGGTATCTTAACTAAAGATAGTAACAGTATTATTGAAGATGCGGGACCTGCAATACTTTCTGATGGAGTGGTTAATCAGGCAAACAATGAGCTTTCCAATGTTGATACATTAAAGACAGGTTGGGAGCTTAGTCAATTAAAATTAGAATTAGAAACGTTATTCTTATCCGAGCTAGAGAGTGAATTGGTCAAATTAGATCTTGATGGTGACTGGCTAACGATTGAACTGGGCGGGCAGTTACTGTTTTCAGGTGGAAGTCATACGCTGTTAGACTCTGCTTCCGATCAAATCGACAAATTAGCCGGTGTATTAAAACCGATAAATAATATGCTAAGAATACGGGGATATACAGATCAAGAGGCAATTTCCAATGAAATTTACCCATCTAATTGGGAACTTTCGGGTGCCAGGGCATTCAGTGTGCTACATAGATTAAATAAGCTTGGTATTGCGGGGCAAAGAATGGTGGTGGAAGCCTATGGTGAATATTACCCTGTAACCCAGAAAAATGGTGATATTGATGCAATAAAGAGCAGACGAGTGGTTATTGCTATATCTAAGTACGCTTTGCTGGATAGCGCCTCACAAAACGCTTTGCCGGAGGATGGGAAAAACAGATCTCAACCAGCAGCTTTAGCAAAGCCAGATAGTAAAGAGATGCATGAACTGCATTTACCGAATAACCGATTAATTATCACAACAAGGCAGGAATAAAGTTGTTAGTTTGGACAGTGGCAAATCAAAAAGGTGGTGTAGGTAAAACAACAACAGTTATCTCCTTGGCGGGTCTACTTGCTGAGCGTGGTTTTCGAGTTTTACTTGTTGATACCGATCCACAGTCATCTTTAACCAGTTATATGCAGTATGATTCCGATGAGCTTCCTGTCAGTTTGTATGATCTATTTGTGGAGCCTGCGCAGACCAAAGCGGATCTGCAGCAAGTTATTTTACCCACTGAAATTACCAATATTTCATTGATCCCAGCTTCGATGGCACTGGCAACGTTAGACCGTTTGCTAGGTGACAAAGAAGGAATGGGGCTTTTTATGAAAAAACAGTTATCATTGGTGGAAGATGACTATGACTTCGTTTTAATTGATTGCCCGCCAGTATTAGGGGTGATGATGGTAAATGCTTTAGCCGCTTGCGAAAGAATATTGGTACCGGTACAAACAGAATTTTTGGCCTATAAAGGGCTAGAGCGGATGATAAAAACGCTTAAAATCATGCAAAAACCGGGAGTTGGGGATTTTGATTATTGTATTATTCCAACTATGTATGATAAACGAACTCGTGCGTCCTTTAATACGCTTGAAGTATTAAAAAAGAGCTATGCAGATAAAGTTTGGAATGGTGTAATTCCAGTTGATACAAAGTTTAGGGACGCAAGTTTAGATCATTTACCTGTTTCTATGTATTCACAACATTGCCGAGGTGCATTTGCTTATGAAACATTACTTAATTACTTGTTACAAATAGAGCAGTACTAAATGAAAAATCATAATGATAAAGCAATGGAAAGTTATTTTACCTCCATGCTACGTGAAGAATCAGATCAAGGTAGTGAAACACTCGTCAATGATGTCCAAGAGCAATTAGAAAGTCTACAACCTGTGCATACTGTTTTGCCGCAAACGCTGGTTTTTTCTGAGCAAGAGGAGATGATCGCGGCTGATGCAAAAGAGCAATTGCCTGAACCGGTTGCACCGTTGAAACAACAGGAAGAGTGGAAAAACTTAGACGTTGAGAATGAATTTCAAGTACTGTTTTTTGAGTTGGCAGGGTTAACCTTTGCGGTGCCATTAACCGATTTAGGTGGTATCCATCATTTAGACAAATCGCTTAATTTTCTACTTGGTAAGCCTGATTGGTTTTCCGGTGTGATGACGCACGGTGAATCACTGTACAATATTGTTGATACGGCTAAATGGATAAATATAGAGGGTTCTAAAGCACAAAATTATACCCATTATATCTTACTCGGTTCAACAGAATGGGGGCTCTCTTGTGAAAAACTATTGGGCACCGAAACATTAACGAGTTCACAGATAAAATGGCGGAAAGTGCAAGGTAAAAGACCCTGGCTGGCGGGCATGGTTAAAGAAAAAATGTGCGCTTTGATCCATGCTGAAGAATTAGTTAAGCTATTGAATAGCGGAATGAATATTCACGGTCATTAAGTGCTGGATAAATTAAAATTAAAAGCTAAGATAAACTCATTAACTCACCAAATTGAACAGAGAATATTATGAATAGAGATGGCAAAGCATCAAAGAACGCTTCAGATGATGAAGTATTCCAACGGGTTACTTTTCAGTTAGAAAATGAAACGTACGGTATTAATGTAATGCAGGTCCAAGAGATCCTGCGCTACACTGATATTGCCGCTGTACCTGGCGCACCTGATTACGTGTTAGGAATTATTAATTTACGTGGTAATGTCGTAACCGTTATTGATACTCGCTCTCGATTTGGTTTAATGCCTGCAGATGTTACTGATAATAGCCGCATTGTGATTATTGAAGCTGAAAAGCAGGTTATTGGGATTTTAGTTGACAGTGTTGCTGAAGTTGTTTACCTGAAAAAATCAGAAATAGAAGCCGCGCCGCATGTTGGCACCGAGGAAAGCTCGCAGTTTATTCAAGGTGTTACCAATCGTGATGGTGGTCTGCTTATTTTGGTTGACTTAAATAAGCTACTCAGTGATGACGAGTGGGACGAGTTAAGTCTTTTATAAATTGAGTCATAAATGTATTTACAATATATCCCTTGGCTAGCCTTAGCGTTAGCCATTGTTTTTTTTATTATCAGTTACATTTTAATAAAAAAACAAATGAAGAAAACGGATGCGCTACAACTGCTTGTGAAATCGCTGCTTGCGAGTAATGAATCATTTAAAAGACAATTTACTGAAATTCACTCTGGCACAGTGGGGCTGGGTAAAAAAATTCAGCAATTAGACTCGATGGTAAAACAGACACAGGAAAATCAGTTAAATCTTGTGGCCCAAGCTCCTGAAAATAGACCCTATACTCGTGCTGCTAAAATGGTTGAATTAGGTGCGTCAATTGAAGAGTTAATGAATGAATGTGAGTTACCAAGAGCAGAGGCTGAATTGCTGCTCAATTTACATAAAAAGTAACTTATCCCGCGCTCAATTCCCTAGTAAATGTAAGTGTAATCGTTTGTTTTATCGACTGTTTTTGTAGAATAAACGCTTGCTCATATTAACGCTTTATCTTTATTACTTAGCATTATTATCTGTGCTAGGATCTGAACTACACTCATTTTAGGTCCGGGCGATTGCTCTATTTTATTAGTTAGGTTGTAATGATGCTCCACTGCAAAAAACTAACTTGCGTCCATGAGGACAGAATCTTATTTAAAGATCTGAGTTTTACCGCTAATCCGGGCATGATAGTACAAGTTGAAGGGCTTAATGGCGTGGGGAAAACATCCCTTTTTCGTGTGATTATTGGTTTGTCGACACCCTATGCAGGCGATATTTTTTGGCATGGGAAATCTATATCCACTGTGCGTGACTCATTTCATCAGCAACTTTTATATATAGGTCATAAAACAGGTATCAAACCGGAGTTAACTGCATTAGAAAATCTACAGTTTTTTCAAGCGATGCATGCAAGCCATTTGCACCTTAATTTATGGGATATTTTAGAAAATGTCGGATTAGCAGGTTATGAGGATATTACAACCTCTCAACTTTCAGCGGGGCAACAACGCCGGGTTGCGCTGGCTCGATTATGGCTCAGTGACTGCCCATTATGGGTGCTTGATGAACCATTTAGTGCAATTGATAAGTCAGGTATTGCCGTTTTAGAAGCGCTTTTTATTAAACATGCCCAAAATGGCGGAATAGTTTTACTGACCACGCATCAAGACTTGACTATCGACGATAGCTTGCTCTCAAAAATAATACTGACGAAAACAATCGGTAACGCCTATGTTTAATGCTTTTTTGCAGGTTGTCAGTAAAGAATTAAAAGGCGCTTTTCGTCGCCAGAGTGATATTTTAAATCCAATCTGGTTTTTTGTTATCGTTGTTACTCTTTTCCCTCTTGCTATTGGAACCGACCCTGTATTGTTAAAACGGATTGCCCCCGGTATTATTTGGGTTGCAGCATTACTGGCTGCTCTTTTATCTTTTGAACGATTATTTAAAGATGATTTTATTGATGGCACGCTTGAGCAGTTAATGATCACGCCATTCCCGCTCGCCTGGCTGGTGTGCGCCAAAGTATTTGCGCATTGGTTACTGACGGGGTTACCTATATTGTTAGTATCGCCACTGTTAGCGCTGTTTTTATCGCTTGATATGGGGACTTATATTGCGTTATTTTTAACCTTGTTAATTGGTACGCCGATTTTGAGTTTATTAGGTGCAATTGGTGTCGCGTTGACTGTGGGTTTACGTAAAGGCGGGATCTTATTAAGTTTAATCATGTTACCTTTAAGTATTCCTATTTTGATCTTTTCAACGATGGCCATTGATGCTGCCGCATACGGGCAATCATATTCAGGGTTATTAGCACTATTAGGTGCAATGTTAGTGGCTGCAATCACCTTGGCGCCTTTTGCTATTGCCGCTTCACTGCGTGTCAGTGTAAGTTAAAGTTTATGTAATTATTCAGATAGTCACCCTGAGTATTTACAATCTTATATTTATAATAAAACAGCTCAATTTTTTGGGCTAAATAGTTACAAATTTATTAAAGTAGACAGAGAACAATTATGTGGAAATGGTTACATCCTTACGCAAAGCCTGAAAAAAGTTACCAATTAGCGGGCAGATTATTACCTTGGTTTGTGGCAGCTACCGCGCTCGCTTTCGCAGTGGGGACGGTGTGGGGGCTATTATTCGCCCCTGCTGATTACCAACAAGGGGATAGTTTCCGAATTATTTATATTCATGTCCCGGCTGCAATGATGGCAATGGGGGCCTATTCAACGATGGCTATCGCCGCTTTTATTGCACTAGTTTGGCAAATTAGATTGGCAGAGATGAGCGTTGCCGCAACGGCACCCGTTGGCGCTGTTTTTACTTTTATCGCTTTAGTGACTGGCGCTGCATGGGGTAAACCTATGTGGGGAGCATGGTGGGTTTGGGATGCGCGTTTAACCTCTGAGTTGATTCTCTTATTTGTTTATTTGGGCATTATCGCTTTATATAACGCTTTTTCAGATAAGGTCTTAGCAGGACGAGCCGCTTCGATCCTTACAGTAGTCGGGGTGGTTAATTTACCCATAATTCATTATTCTGTTGTCTGGTGGAATACCTTACATCAGGGCGCGACTATCAGTAAATTTGAAAAACCGTCAATGGCAGCAGAGATGCTTTGGCCACTTATTATTATGATAATCGCTTTTGCTGCATTTTTAGGGACACTTACTTTGATGCGTTTTAGAAATGAAATTTTAGCTAGAGAGAGTCACCGGCCGTGGGTGCTTTTGTTAATAGAAAA
>NZ_JBLIEK010000020.1:0-44794 GCF_047632995.1 Psychromonas sp. | reverse complement strand
GACTCAATATTACTGACTAAAACTAAAGTACCTAAGTACTTTAGTTATTCTGAATAAATGAATTTATTCGTGTGTCATTCTATTGATATTGCCTTGTACTATAAATAGCACGAGGACTTTGATTTTTTTGAAATCACATCAACATCCCTACCGATTTACCGCAAGCGGTTCATCTATCGGGAGAAGCTTTGCAAGCAAAGACTTCTTGAATGTCCACACAGATTGTTTGATTAAATTGTTAAAGAGCAGCCTTTCGGCGAGGTGCGTATATTACGCTACCTTTGAACTTAGTCAAGAGCTTTTATTTAATGTTTTATGAAGATAATTAATCTTGCTAAAACAAGAAATACGACGTTCCTAATCAACGTTTAACGTTATCAGAAACTAGCCTCTTTCGTTCTCATTCACTGGCGTTGCAGCCCGTGTCTGTGGGGTCGCATTATAGGGATTGGAAAAGCATTGGCAAGTGTTTATTTGCAATTGGGAACCAAGCGAACAATTAACAGGCAGGATGTTTTTTTATTGAACAAAACACCTGGCAGAGAGCGGTTAAGACAGAGGTGAGAGATATGCTTTTCTAATTCCGCATCATAAGTTTTCCTTCTTACTTTCTATAATAGTTGCACGCATCTACCTTGTGGTATTAATAAATAGACGCGCTACCTTATATTTTCTCAACGACCTTTCTTTATCAGATAAGCTAATATTAAAGTAAGTGGGTATTTGAGGTATTTGCTATGGCTGACTTTACTGAAAGAATTCATCTTAAGGGCAAAGCGGAAGAGGATATCTATTTTGCCAAACTAAATCGAAAATTGATCGCCGCCCTGCGTGAAAAGCAAACCACTGATGCAGATCCAAAATCGGATAAAACTCGCGACAAAGATAATACGAGCCATACTGTTCAAAAATAACCACCCGTTTATCGGCTCACTACGACTAAACAGCTCTACTCTCAATCACTGCGGCTGACAAACTGTTTTATTTGAAAACCAGCGACACAAATTACTTATCTCTTTTTTCAAAACATCAGCTGTAACGCACCTCTTTTTTTTTGCTATGGGACTAAAGTGATAATGCAGATATGATATTTTCTAATCAAAAATTTTGATTGGAAAATATCATTTTCTTTATTGGACTTTATGCTTTTATTTGATTGTAATGCGTGAAATTCAACATCTAGGTAATATAGGATATGCACTGCAACTTTAAAGGATCATCAATGAATAATAAGACCTCCCTTGATCATGTTCGCGATTGCTACAATGTGCGCCATTGGAGCCAAGGTTACTTTGGTATCAACGATACAGGTAATGTTTATGTTGCCCCTAGACACAATCAACCAGAAATGACGGTTGATCTCAGCGACGTTGTCGAAAAAATTCAAGAAAAAGGGTTATCTTTACCTGTATTAGTTCGCTTTCCGCAAATTATTCATCAACGTGTTAATGGCTTATGTGAAGCCTTTAATGATGCGATAAAAAAATATGACTATCCGGAAAAATACCTGCTGGTGTATCCGATAAAGGTCAATCAACAACGTGAAGTTGTTAATGAAATTTTAGCCAGCCAGTACCATCAAGAAGAGAAACAACTGGGTTTAGAAGCCGGCAGCAAAGCAGAATTATTAGCCGTGCTGGCATTAGCACAAAAAGCCTCTTCTGTGATTGTTTGTAACGGTTATAAAGATAGAGAATATGTTCGCTTAGCATTAATCGGTGAAAAACTCGGTCATAAAGTACATATTGTATTAGAGAAAATGTCTGAGCTTAAATTGATTCTAAGTGAGGCAAAGACACTCAATGTACAGCCGCGTTTAGGTATTCGCGTACGTCTGGCCTCTCAAGGCAAAGGAAAATGGCAAGCCAGTGGCGGTGAAAAATCCAAATTTGGTTTATCTGCATCGCAAGTATTGTCAGTCGTCGACACGCTCAGCGCTGAAAACAAACTCGACACATTACAACTGGTGCATTTCCACCTAGGTTCGCAAATCGCTAATATCCGTGACGTGCGAATTGGTGTAAGTGAAGCGGCGCGTTTCTATTGTGAGTTACGTAAGTTAGGCGCACAAGTGGGTTATATGGATGTGGGCGGTGGTTTAGCTATCGATTACGATGGCACCCGAAGCCAATCATCGAATTCAATGAATTACAGCTTGGCGGAATATGCCAACAATATCGTCGCCACTATTGCGGACATCTGCTACACCTATGAGCAGCCTGTACCTTCTATCATTTCCGAATCCGGACGTTCATTAACCGCTCACCATGCGGTGCTTATCTCTAATGTGATCGGCGCTGAATCTTATCAGCCTGAAACACTGCTTCCCCCTGCTGACGATGAGTCTGTCTTATTGCAAAACATGTGGGAGTCGTGGGAGCAACTAGATAGGCGTAATGATGATCGCGCGTTAATTGAAATTTATCATGATACCCAAAACGATGTGGCAGAAATACACAGCCAATTTGCAACTGGTTTAATTAACCTAAAACAACGAGCCTGGGCAGAGCAGGTACATCTACGCGTGTGTCATGAGCTCAATAAATTAATGGATGAAAAAAATCGCTTCCATCGCCCCATTATTGATGATTTAAACGAAAAATTAGCAGACAAACTATTTGTCAATTTTTCCCTGTTCCAATCACTGCCTGACTCATGGGGCATTGACCAAATTTTCCCTGTGCTGCCTTTAAATGGTCTGGACGATCCGCTGCAAAAGCGTGCAGTTTTACTCGATATAACCTGTGATTCTGACGGTGCGATTGATCATTATGTTGATGGACAAGGTATTGAAAGCACATTGTTAGTGCCTCATTGGACAGAAGAAAAACCGTATTTAATGGGCTTCTTCCTAGTGGGGGCATATCAAGAAATTCTTGGCAATATGCACAATCTATTCGGTGATACTAACAGCGCAGTGGTTTTGATGAATGACGAGGGTGAAGCTGAAATAACTGAAATTGCCCACGGCAATATTGTTGAAGATATGCTCAATTATGTCAGCTTGGACTCTGAAGAGTTTAAAGCCACTTATTTACAATTAGTGAATAGTAAATTAGCCCCTGAAGAGCGTGATGATATCTTTAATGAACTGATTTTAGGCTTAAAAGGTTATACCTATCTAGAAGATTATTAAGGAAAAATGAAATGAGCCAACTGTTTCAGCAAGTGGATAATTCAATTTATTCCAATGCGATGACCTTTTTACGCTTGCCGTTAGCAACAGATCCGGTTAACGCCAATGCACAGCTTGCCGTATTAGGACTGCCTTTTGATTTGGCAACGACAGGCCGTTCCGGCGCGCGCATGGGGCCGACCGCCATTCGTCATGCATCCATTAATCTGGCATGGGAAGGCTATCGTTATCCGTGGAAATTTAATCTGCTTAAGCAGGTAAGCGCTATTGATGCGGGTGATCTGGTTTACGATTGCGGTGATGCGCAGCAGTTTACACAAAAAGTAGAAAATGCCGCCAGTGAACTACTGGCTTCGGGTAAAGCGCTGTTAGCCTTAGGCGGAGATCATTTTGTTACCCTGCCTTTATTGCGCTCACATTATAAAAAGTTCGGGAAAATGGCCCTGATTCATTTTGATGCGCACACCGATACTTATGATTGCGGCAGTCTCTATGATCATGGCACTATGTTTTATCATGCACCTAATGAAGGGCTTATTGATCCTGACCACTCAGTGCAAATAGGCATTCGCACCTCGTACAATCCAACAGATCATGCTTTTACTGTGATTGATGCGATGCAGGCCAATGATCTCTCAGTTGAGCAGATTTGCTCCCTGATCCGCACTAAAATCGGAGCGCTTCCAGTCTATTTAACCTTCGATATTGATTGCTTGGATCCAGCCTTTGCCCCCGGCACAGGCACCCCGGTTTGTGGTGGATTAAGCACAGATAAAATATTAAAAATATTACGCGCGCTGCAAGGTATTAATCTGGTCGGCATGGATGTTGTTGAGGTGTCACCGGCTTATGATTCCAGTGAGATAACCGCCTTAGCAGGCGCAACCATTGCTGTTGAACTGATGCACCTGTGGGCCATTAATAATAAGTCAATTGCATTATAGCGTGCCCCTCTAACAAACCCCTTTAATCTTATCGCTAAAGGGGTTTATTTTTATGGCCCGTCCACTCATCTATCTTTTAATAGCTAATCCCTTTTCTATTTACCCTAGCGTGAAAACAGTGCGCGAATATCCAGTTCGCCATATTTCCTTATTGACAGGCTCAGCATCAGGCAAAGCGCACCAAGCAGATAAGCCAGTAAACAGGAAAACCAACCAACCTGCGCAAACACAGCTAAAGGCTGTGCTGAAGTGAGCAAAGCAAGCGGCATTGAGCTAATAGCGCCAATAAACGTGGCGACACCATCAAAAGCAAACAGATAAGTACTAAAAAGCTTCACCGTATAAACGCCAAGCGTAACCGCTAGCAGAGGGTAATTGACCAGCTGAGAAACAGCCAGCAGCAAACAAGCCACAGGCAGCATAGCCAAACTTATCAGCACCATTTTAGCGATAAACATTAACCAGTTAAGTGCCACTGTGGCGAATGATATATCGCCAAGAATCGCCATTAAATGAGGGGATTGGGTAAATGAAATAAGATAGAAAAAGAGCTCCCCGCAAAGCACTAAAAACGAACAGATAAGCGGGATTAAAATCAATGCAAATCCCAATTTTACCGTGTGGGTTAGGCCCTCGGAGACTGGCATACTGCGCCAGAACATCAGGCTGCCTTCTTGACGCTCTTTACGAAATGTTTTCGCCAGATAAAGCGTCGACAAGAGCAAAGAAACCGCTCCCGCACCCAAAGAGAGCATGCCACGTATCCCCTGTGTAACGTCAACACTGCGCTGTGACATATCCCCCTGATAATTAAACTGCACTGAGATATTATCGAATGAGTGTGTATTGAAAACAATTGCAGCCAATATAACTAATCCCATTAACAGCAAAAACAGCGGTAAACGGGTGACTATTTTATGTTCAAGCAGCTCTTTTTCAAGCATAAAGAAACCAGGATGCATTACGCGCCCTCCTTTTGCAGCGCAAGAAAAATATCCTGCAGTGATGGATTGATTATTTCACCTAATTCAGCGGCTTGCGCCCGATACTCACTTTTAAGCAGCCATTTAGTGGTACCCAGACCGACCTGCGAGGCAAGCGGCGACATCTGCTCAATAATCGACTGGTGCTGATGCTGCGCCTCGACAATAAAATAGCGCGCATAAATCGACTCCATCTCTCCCTGTAAAACCACCTCACCCTGTTTAAGCATTAACACGTCAGTGAGCAGATGTTCAATTTCACCGACTTCATGACTGGCGATAATTAATGCACGTTCACCATCATGAAACCACTCTATAAGATGACGGTAAAAAACATCCCGGTAGATAAGATCTAATCCTAATGTCGGCTCATCAAGAATTAACACCTTAGTATCGGTGGCCATAATAATGGATAAATGCAGCTGTACTTTCATACCACTTGATAATGAACTGATTTTTGAAGACAGGGCAATTTGCGTGCTACTCAGGAACTGCCTGGCTTTATCAATATCAAAACTGGGATGTACCCCGCTGCTATAACGCAAAATCTGCGCGACACTCATCCATTGCGGCAACACATTGAGATCGGAAATATAAGCCAGATGCTTCATTAATTGCGCACGCTGCTTAACCGGATTTAAGGCGCAGATTTCAATCTCACCCTGATAACGAAGCGATCCTAAAAGCGCGCTTATTAACGTCGACTTACCTGCGCCGTTATGACCTAACAGACCAAGCACCTGTCCGCCCTGCAGTTCAAAGGAAACATCTTTAACTGCCGTGGCACACTGATACTGCTTAGTTACGTTTACTGCTCGAACCAATACCGTCATTTGTCCTCCTCAATCTGTTTTTCCAACTCGTTAATAAAATCATGCAGCGGCATATCGATACGCTTAAGCATCTGCACAATATTGGGAATATCCTGCGTTAAAAACTGCTGTTTTTTTTCTGCTTTCAGTTTTTCAAGCGCACCGGATAATACGAACATGCCCTGGCCACGCTTTTTTTCAATTAAGTTATTATCAACTAACAGTTGATAAGCTTTCATCACAGTAAGATGGTTAATTTTTAGATCCGCAGCAACCGCCCTTACCGAGGGCAATGCCGTACCTTCAGCCCAGATGCCGAGCAGGATCTGTTTTTCTATTCGCTCTTTTATCTGATGGAAAATGGGCTGTTTATCATTCCAATCACTCATATAGACCCGCTATAGTGTTATACTTGTGTATATCACCATATCAATGAGATTGATAAGATGCAAGTTTTACGGCCACTCTTTGAAATGACCATTGCAAGATCAGCCCATTACCACTATTCCATTCAAGCTGCTACGCTTTAAATAGCCCGAATCTGTAGCGGCATACTGACAAGCTAATCTCAAAAAGTGTTTGCCTTAGGAGGAATAATGGTGAAAATCATTTTATTTGTCTTGCTACTGCTGTTTTCAACGCAATCCAATGCAAATGGCAGCATGAATGTTAATAGCCAACTTAGCCATGCGTTCGGTGGCGCCATTACAGCAGGGGCTCTGGTTGCTATCTCAGATAACTACTGGCCTGAATATGACCGGGCGTGGATGGGATTTACCATCAGCACAGTCGCGGGAGGCCTTTCGCAATATTATGAATATGCCCGAGGAACTAACGACTTCCGTAACGCTTTTGCCGATACCCTCGCTCATGCACTGGGATCTGCTATCGGCGCCTATGTAACAGATCGATATATACTGCTGCCTGTTATCAGCAAAACAGACACAGAAACTTATATGGGCGTGTCGATCCAGTTTCGCTTATAAACCTCTGCTAAAGCGCGGTAAAAAAGTGCCAAAAAAAACTTTCAATAAACAGACTTAAGCACTATTTTAAAGCCAAAGAAAAGCATTATAGCTGGCCATTGTTTGATCGTTGTTTTTGGGAGTTAAAGCAGATGAAACCTAAGGGTAATGCATATCGGGTTTTAGTAATGGGTTACCGTCAAGGGCTTTGTGACGCATTGTCTCGTCTTGATATCCCCTACGCAGTATGGACAGAAAAAGGGGTGAAATCTTCACGAAAAATGTTGCATCTACATGTGCAAAAATTTCCTCGTACTCGTCAGCAGATTGCCGATACTTTATTGGTTTTTGCACAAACAGGGCCATTTAGCCATGTGATTGCCGGTAGCGAAGCCGCTGTTTACTGCGCATCGGTAGCCAGACGTCTATTGTCTGCTCGCCTTTCTAATAACAGTGTTGCACTGCGCTGTAATGACAAACTACATATGAAATCCTATCTGAGTGACAGAAATATTCCCATGACAGACTTTGTTGCCGGTGAAAAAATTGAGGATGGATCATCCGTTATTGATAATTTAGGTATTCCCGTCGTTGTCAAAGCTCGACATGAATCAGGAGGAAGAGGCATTGTTCTGGTCAAAACGAGTGATGATATAACCCGTCTGGCTAAAAGAACGCGCATTATGGAGCGATTTATCTCTGCGCCGGAAGCCAGTGTCGAATCCTTTATTAATAATGGCGAAATACTTTTCAGCAGCACTACACAATATTATCTGAAAAAACATATTAATGTGGTACCCGCTCTACCCGACTCAATACCGCAAGAGGCGTTACTTGAATTAAATAAACGCGTGCTGACGGCCCTGAAGATAAAATGGGGTATCACACATATGGAGGTTTACCTCAGCGAAAAGGGAATTTTATTTGGTGAGATTGCATTAAGACCACCCGGAGGTTACATTATGGAATTGATCAGCAAATCTTATGGCTTTTCTTCATGGGATGCATTGCTACATATGGAACTTGATCTGCCTTTTACATTTCCTGATTCGCCCACTTATTACTCAGCGGCTTGCATTATTCATCCGGGAGCCGGAACGGTGCAGCAGATAAACAATTGGAACCAGGTATCCAGTTTACCCTCAGTTTTTAAATCCAAACTAAAAGTGACGGCCGGCACAAGGATAAGTGAACGCCAGGGCGTTGGCGAAGATGCAGGTTATCTATTATTGGTTAATAGCGAAGCGAAAATTCTCGCACAGGAGATTGAAAAGGTACGGCAAACGTTGGATTTTACAATGAGCTGAATAACTACATTTAACGAATTGGGCAGGCAAGACAGTTTTTAGGTAAGATAATAAAAAGGCAAGCAGCAGCTGTGATTTTCTAGCTTTGCTAGAACCTGCATCAGTTACCAACAAAAATATGGAGAGTGAACATGTATCATCTTGAATTAACCTATTTTGATTTCCACGGTGGACGGGCAGAGCCAGCGAGGCTTGCAATGCATATTGGCGGCGTGGAATTTGACGATATACGCTTTCCCTTCAGCGAGTTTGCGGAGATAAAAAAAACGACTCCGTTAAATCAGGTGCCAACACTTAAAATTGATGGGTTGCTGGTAACCCAAAGTAACAGTATTAACCGTTTTGTCGCTAAACTTGCAGGTTTATATCCCGCCAATGATCTGCAGGCATTACTTTGTGATGAAATTATGGATGCGCTGGAAGATATTACCCATAAAATAGTAGCAACATTTAGACTTGAAGGGGAAGCCTTAAGATCAGCAAGACAAGCCTTAGCCGATGGACCTTTGAGCGAGTATCTGCAGTGGGTGCAGGCAAAACTTGAGCAACAAGGCGGTCAATATTTCATTGAAAATCGCCTGACCATTGCCGACCTAAAAGTATTTGTCTGGACGCGTTCACTCCTATCCGGTCACTTAGACCATATCCCACGTACCCTGGTTGAAAACGTAGCACCAAAACTGCATTTGCATATGCAGCGGATTGCACAAATCCCGGCGATTGCCGATTATTATGCCGCTGCCACATAAGGCGGACAAACCATCTAAAACAGAGCAAGCAGAGCACGATTTGCCTGTTGATATACAGTATTACAGGAAGAAAAAATGCATAAGCAAGCAACAACATTAGCCAAAGATCTACTCAGTTTTATAGATGCCAGCCCAGTATCCTATTTTGCAGTTGAAAATATTATCAAAGAGCTAGAAAGCAGCGGCTACCGCAGCCTTAATGAAGGTGAAAAGTGGAATCTTGAACTTGGCAGCAAGTATTATCTGCAAAGAAATAACAGCGCGGTTATCGCTTTTCAGCTCGGCAGTCAGAATCCATGGGAAAGCGGATTTAATATTGTCGGCGCACATACCGACAGCCCGCATTTAAAACTGAAAAATGAGTCACTCACACAATCTGCAGGATGTTTAAAAGTCAGCGTTGAAACTTATGGCGGCGGCATTCACAGCACGTGGCTGGATCGCGACCTCTCCTTAGCCGGCAGGATCTCAATTAACAGCGGAAATGGAGTAGAAAACCGTTTAGTTGACTTTAAAATAGCCGTCGGCTCTATCCCTAACCTTGCTATTCATTTAAACAGAGAGCTCAATAGTGGCTTTGAATACAACGCACAGAGCCACCTGCCTGTTATTCTTTTTGGCAGCACCCCAGAGATAGAAGAAAAATCTTATTTAAAAACGCTTATCGCCGCAGAAGCGGGAGTCGATGCGGCTGATATTCTGGAGATGGATCTGTTTTTCTATGATACGCAAAAAGGCGCATTAATCGGCTTAGCTAAAGATATGATATCTGTTGCCCGTTTAGATAATCTGGCTATGTGTCACTGTATTTATAACGGCCTGATTTCAGCAGATAATCCGCTTCAGACCAATATCGGCGCATTTTTTGATAACGAAGAGGTGGGTAGCCGAACTATGATGGGCGCTGATTCAAACTACTTAAGCACACTATTAGATAGGATCATCTTTTCCTTGGGGGGCGACCTAGAAGATGGCCTGCGCGCCAAACATCGAAGCTTCTTAATCAGTGCAGACGGCGCACATGCCCTGCACCCAAACTTTGCAGAAAAACATGATAAATCCTACGCACCCTTAATCAATAAGGGGCCAGTTATTAAACTCAGTGCCAACTTCAGATATGCCACAACCGCGACCACTGCCGGTAAATTTATCAATTTATGCAATAAGGCTGACGTGCCCTACCAGAAACTGGCCAACCGTTCCGATCTTCCCTCAGGCAGTACAATCGGCCCAACCTCTTCCGCGGCGCTGGGAATAGAAACTGTAGATGTCGGCAACCCGATGTTGGCAATGCACAGCATTCGCGAAACCCAGGGCATACTGGATCACTATTATATGAGTAAAGTGATCCGAACCTTCTTTGCCTAATTTAAAACGGCAGCTGCCGCTGTCGTCAGATTATTCATCCAATAACGCTTTAAGTAGCGTTAAAAACACCAGCCAAGTTTCACTATCGCTTCTACGATCATAAGCATATATTCACAATCCAATACCAAGGCGAAATAGGCACTCAGTGGTACGCCAACCATCCACGTGAAGACAAACCCCATGCGTAAAAAAAGTGATTGTCGCCAGCGCTATTATCAATATAGCTGGCTAAGTAAGAGTTCTAGTTCAGCTTGGCGCTCCACAGGCGTACCGGAAATCATATTTTCCTGCTGTAAGATTGTCAATAATTTACGCGGCTCGACATCTTTATAACCAACAATTTCAACATGACCCGCATCAACTTGAATATTAGTGACTTGCCGATAACCATCAATAACGGGTTGATATTGTTCATCTAATTCAAAAACATAATCACTTTCCACACAGTTCCCCTCGCTATCAATTCGGCGGCACGTATTTTGCTCATTTGTCACAATTTTTAGATACCGCAGCACGGAACTCGATAGTGGCGCGGGGTATTTAATAAAATCCGATTGCGATGTTATCTCATACCAGTTATCGCCCGTAATGCCCCAACACACGGCAGGAACAATACCTAAACTCAACCAGTGTAAAGGTCGCAAAGCACACGTGCTGGCTGCTGCGATACCAGCCAATGGCGCAGATACAGTAATCAGATTTATATTAAGCTCACTATTCAAACGCTTATTTTCCATCGCCTTACGCGCAATCAAACCGCCCATACTGTGGCCAATAACCGTTATATTTTCATTACTACTGACACTCACAAGTTTATTCAATGCCGTTACCAGCTTGTCTGCACTTTTCGTTAATCTATCCCGATCATCATAACTATAACAAACGGCTTGCTGTCCATGAAACGCATATAATTGCGCTAATGAACGAAAGCGTCCTGCAGAGCCATTACAACCATGCACTAAGACAGTGAGCGGATAATTTGCATTAAATTTTAAAGTGCGATCTTCAGAATCTGTACACGATCCTATATTTTCTATTTCCACTTCAGTATCTGGCACTGGCAGATTCTCCGTCTGCAGTGGCTGAGGCTGGGCAATATAACGGGATGATGTGCAGGAAAAGAGTAAAGTGATGCACACTAATAAGATAGATAATTTCATAAGGTTCCCTAGCATCCGAATATTAACAACAATGCAAGCTTATATACCCAAACTTGCAGTAAGTCAAAACGCCCTGCTAATAATTAAAATCAAGTAAATCAATCTGATACTAATGTTAGTCACAGTAAAACACAATTTACAGTTATTTTTGTTAATCGTCGCATATAAAAGAAAAAAATTTGCTGCTCCACGTTATCTTTTACGCTCAGAGAAATTAAAAGACAAAGAGTGCGCTATGCTTCTAGAAGATTTCAAACAGTAAATAATAGCTGCTCTAGAATAAAAACAGATGTCGTCTAACGGTAAGGGAATAGCAGATGCACAAAAAAAGTGAACCTAGCGCAGTTAAAGTCGCAGAAAACAAGCTCGGCACTTTCGCCGGCGTATTTACCCCGAGTATTTTAACCATACTCGGACTTATACTCTTCATGCGACTGGGTTATGTAGTCGGTAGCGGCGGGTTACTGCAGACACTGTTGATTATTTTTATTGCCTACACTATATCAATACTGACCAGCATCTCCCTGTCAGCGATCGCCACTAATCTAAAAGTCCGAGGAGGCGGTGACTATTACCTTATCTCCAGAACCCTCGGACTCGAGTTTGGCGGGGCGCTAGGCTTAGTCCTCTTCCTGGCGCAGTCAGTCTCGATCGGCTTTTACTGCATCGGCTTCGGCGAAGTTGTTGCCGGACTTTTCCCTGTAACCCATGGCATGGCGCAAATTATTGCGCTTGTAGCTATTGGCGGATTGTTCTTCTTGGCGTGGATGGGAGCCGATTGGGCGACCCGTTTTCAATATATCGTAATGACCATTATCTGTTTGGCACTGATCTCCTTTTTTGTCGGAGGAGGGCTACTTTGGGATAGCGCTCTGCTGCAGGGAAATTGGCAGCCAGCAGCTGATGCCCCAACATTCTGGGTACTATTTGCTGTGTTTTTCCCCGCTGTTACAGGCTTCACTCAGGGGGTGAGCATGTCCGGCGATCTGCAAGATCCGGGGGAAAGCTTGCCAATGGGAACCTTTCTGGCAGTGGGCATTTCACTGATCGTTTATCTAAGCGCAGCATTCTTTTTTGCCGGCAGTCTGCCACAAGCGTTATTAAGCAGCGATTATGAAGCCATGAACCGAGTGGCCTGGTTACCGATTTTTATTATTGCAGGTGTATTCGCCGCGACCCTTTCTTCCGCTATGGCTTCTTTTCTCGGCGCGCCAAGGATTTTGCAATCGCTCGCGGCAGATAAGATATTCCCAATATTAACGCCTTTTGCCAAGGGTGCAGGACCTGCCAATAATCCGCAACGAGCGGTGCTGCTCGCGGCTGCTATCGCCCTATTAACGGTCGGGTTGGGTAATCTTAATCTTATCGCCAGCGTGGTGGCGATGTTCTTCTTGATCTCCTACGGGCTGCTTAATTACGCCACCTACTTTGAGGCGAGCTCAGCCAGCCCCTCGTTCCGTCCCCGTTTCAAATGGTTTCATAAATATGCAAGCCTGGCTGGTGCCCTCCTCTGTTTACTGGCAATGCTGGCGATTAATTGGGAAACAGGCGCGCTGGCAGTTGCCTTGATTTTTGGTATTTATCAGTATCTGCAACGTACAGTCAAACAGAGCCGCTGGGCCGATAGTCGCCGCTCCTATCACTTGCAGCAAGTGCGCGAACATTTACTGCAAATATCACTCAAACTAGAGCATCCCCGCGACTGGCGGCCGCAAATTCTCGCATTTTCAAGCAGCAGAGAGCGGCGCAGTCAACTACTAAAATTTTCCACATGGCTTGAAGCAGGTAGCGGCCTGACGACACTCGTGCATATATTGGAAAAAAGCCCAGCACAAAAAGTGGCAGCAGAAAATGAGCTTTACGAAGATATCGCGCAGAGTGGCGTGCAAGCTTTCCCGCTGGTGATCAATGCCCCCTCTCTTGAAGTTGGCAGTGAGTTGTTGCTGCAATCTTTCGGACTTGGCCCTTTAAAAGCCAACACTATCCTAATCAATTATCTCGGCACCTACACCCAGCATTTTTTCACACCAAAACTGAAAAGTTTTGGCAAAAATCTGCATACAGCTCTGCGTCTTGGTTATAATCTCGTCGTTCTGGATGCCAAAGAGTCAGAGTGGCAGCAGCTCGAACTGCAGGCTGCCGAGCAACGCCGGATTGATATTTGGTACACGCCGGGAAATAGCGGATCACTGATGCTGCTACTGGCACATCTGATGACCCGATCTGATTTTTGGGAGCTCACCGAGTTGCGCGTATTGAGCACTGTTCAGGGTAAAGATAGCAAGACTGCAATGGAACGCTTAGAGCAGGAGCTCGAAGATAGCCGAATTGACGCCAACGCGTTGATTGTTGATGATTTTAGTAGCAGTACGATCCATAGATATTCAAAAGATGCCAGTTTAGTATTTTTACCGCTAACACTTAAATCTGATCAGCTTGTCGACTGTTCAGGGCTAGCTGTCGATGCCCTGTTGGCGGTTCTCCCCTTAGTCGTACTCGTGGTCGCAGCGCAAAATATTGAGCTTGATGCAGATCCTGAACAAGGCGTTGCAGGATTACTAGCGGAGACAGAAGATAGGCTAAACGCAGCACAAGAGCGAGCCAAACAAGCGGAAGAGAAAGTGATAACGGCCAATTTAGCGATCGAAAAAAACCTCAATGCGCTATTAAAACCACGCCAGCAGGGTGATGGTGAAGAGCGGGTCCAGCTCTATAGTGAGTTGACTGAAATCCGTCAGCAACTCGATAAAGCGACCAGACGGGCAGCTAAAGCCGAAGCAAAACTGGAAGTCAGAAAACAGGAATTTGAACAGTTACAGAAAAAACATCATCTCAATCATAACGCAGATCAAGAGGTAAAATCAGACTCGGAGAGTTAAGGTTTTCAGCCAATAATTTAGAAGCGGCGACAAAATTCATGGGCTTGTATTAATTACTAAAGTAAAAATGCTACCGGAAATCGTTTTATTGATAACCGATTTCCGGAATCAGGCATCTCTAACTTATTAATATTTCGCAGCCACTGGCAACCAACGGCCTTTACCAAAACTTTTTTTTACTCTTATAATTGCAGGAGTTTGCCGGCGTTTGAATTGTGCCCTATCAACCATTTTATGAATATCGGCGATCTCTTGCGCAGAGGAGGCAAACTGCTCAATAATTTTTTCACAGCGTCTTTCACCGCGATATCGCCCCCGTACCTCTAACAAATCACCTTAGATATAGAGTTTTAGTATCGCATCCAGTAACGAATGCTCAGGTAGAGAATCACTCTCTACCTGCTCTTTAGAAAGTTCAGCACTCGGCGTATTTTTCTTCAGAAAAGAGCACAATCCATTTAATTATTAGATCCGTTTTTATCCGATAAGATAGAACTCTCATCGATCCCCTTAAGATATTTGAACAGCTCACTGTCGGTGGACAATACAAGTGTGGTGTTACTGGAAATAATGGTGCGGTACGCTTGCATGGTGCGAGTAAATTCATAGAGTTTGACCGCCTGCGGACTTTGATTATAACCCTGAGCATATATCTCAGTTGCCTTGGCATCCGCCAATCCACGGATCTCTTCCACTTGTCGGTATGCTTCGGACTGAATTTTGTTTAAATCACGGAGCCGATTACCGCGAATTCTGGCCGCTTCACCATTACCCTCTGAAAGAAAACGTTCTGCAATCTGGCGCCGCTCACTGATCATTCGATCATAAATTTTAGGCCGCACACTGGCATTGTAATTAATACGTTTAAAGCGAATATCAAGAAGTTCGATGCCAAATACCCGCACTTTGTCAGCCGCTTCTGTAAAAATTTCTTGCTCTACCAATTTCCGCCCTTTTTGAATAGGCACCAGCGCCCCCATTTTCAATGCACGTTCGGCATCGGTAAGCAGGTCATCACGCAGGGGCTCTCGGTCTTTAGTGGTTCGGATAATCTCAATCAGTTCGTGCTTGGCAACGGCATTGCGGGTTTCACTACCGAGAATATCATCCAATCGAGATTGCGCGCTGCGTTCATCACGCAGGCGCAGGAAGTATTGCAGCGGATCGATAATGCGCCAGCGCGCAAACAGATCCACTGCTATATAGAGCTTATCTTTAGTGGGCATATCAGATGGATCGCCATCCCATTCCAGCACCCTTTTATCGATACTGTTGACCTCTTGTATAAAAGGGATTTTTATCTTTAAACCAGCTTCGGTAACCGCCTCGCCAACGGGTTTACCAAATTGGGTAATGATCACCTGCTCTATTTCGCTGACCGTATAAAGTGCGCCCTTCAATGTCACCAGAAACAGCACCATCAGCAGTAACAGAGCAATAGTTTTTATTGGTTTCATGGTCTTTCCCCCTGTTGTGCATTGAGATCTAACCATGGCAGAATATTTTGTGTACTCTGATCAATAATGATTTTAGAGCGTATTTTTGCCAAAACGTCCTGCATAGTCTCAAGATAGATACGCCTGCGTGTCACTTCCGGTGCTTTTATATATTCCGCCAATAAAGCGTCAAATCGTGCAACATCACCCTCTGCTTCATTAATGCGTTTAAGCCGATAGCCATCGGCCTCTCGGATCCGTTGATCTTTCTCACCCAGTGCTAATGGAATAACTTTGTTATAATCACGGCGTGCTTCATTAATCAGTTTTTCTTTTTCCTGCTGTGCTTGATTAACCTCATTAAAGGATTCCTGAACAGGTTTCGGTGGATTAATATTTTTCAGTTGCACCTGATCAATGCTGATCCCCATCGCATACTTACTTGAAAGCGCCTGCATCTTAAGAAGTGCTTCATATTCAATCTCTTGACGACCAATCGTAATCACTTCATCAACAGTGCGATCGCCCACCACCTCGCGCATCACAGACTCTGAAACTGAGCGCAGGGTTTCACTGGGCTGACGCACTTCAAATAAAAATTTAACGGGATTAGCAATACGGTACTGCACCACCCACTCCACCAGAGCCGCATTTAAATCACCGGTAACCATTTGTGTTTCCCTGTCTTTTTCACGCGCATCAGGGCTTTGATAAGGATCATTTGCACCCGGCGTAATAAAACCAAACTCCTGCTTTAATTGCCGCTTGACCGGAACAATGGTTGCGCTGTCAATGCCCAGTGGAAGTTTAAGATGCAGTCCGGGCGGTACCTCTTTCAGGTATTTGCCGAAGCGCTGAACAACAGCAACAGAATCACTCGGGATAGTGTAGATAGCAGACCAGATGCTCAGTCCAATCAATAACAGCAAAACAAAAATAACTAATGAAAAGAAAGAATGCCCATCAGATAAAATGGGTTTAACACGCGCGAATCCCTTTTTAAGATGTGAATTAAATTCCACTGGCGTGGTTTTATCACGTTCCCAAGGATCTTGATCATTTCCAGTCGGCATAGCATTGACCTCAACAGATGGCAAAAACATATCCACCTATTTACTATGGGAGCTTGATGACGGTTGTCAAGGATAAGGCGGTTAAATAAGTGCAGTCATTGCCGATATTCAATTGAAGCAAAAATAATCAGTGTAAATTTTATGATATTGCTTAGCCATAAGAAACTTGTTGCTGAAAGTCTTGAGTCAAACGAGCTGCAAATTTCTTTACGGATTGAATAATATAAAGTGGAACAAGGAGGTTAGCCCGTGAATTTACGGTATTGATATAGGCGATTCTCATTGAGCAGATATTTATCATTATTTTGAACATAAAAAAAATGGTAAACCCGTGAAAGTTTACCATTTCTTTAAATTAATTTAGCGCTTTATTAACGCTAAAATATCAGAGCTGATTAAATAGCTACGATACTGTCTGCTTGCGGGCCTTTTTGGCCTTGGCTTACAGTGAATTCTACTTTTTGGCCTTCAGCTAAAGTTTTGAAACCTTCGCTTGCGATAGCGCTAAAGTGAGCGAATACATCTGGACCAGATGCTTGCTCGATAAAACCAAAACCTTTAGATTCGTTGAACCACTTAACTGTACCTTGAACTTTAGACATAATAATATCCTGTATTTTTTAATGTGAATTGCCTTCAAGAGGCTTGAATAGCGTAAAAACAGACTGAAACTTAAAAACTTACAGAGCGTTGGATTATGAATAAAACTACGATATTAAGATTGTAAACAAAAGGCTTTCTTTTTTGCTGTGCGGAACTATATAGTGTCTGGAATGGAAGTCAAATATTATTTTTTATTAAAAATAGTGGTTAGAGATAGATTTTTAAAAAAAACACAGCAAGTAAAACTTGTGCCTTATTCTGCTCTGCAAGTTGAGTCCAGATAAAGCACCTTGAGGTATTATGAATGTAATAGCATCAGGATAATGTCAGATAAATTCCACTAAGCGCAATAGCGCCACCAGCGAAGCGATTAACCGTTTGCATATTTGTTTTTTGCATTAACACGGCCAACCCTATACCTGCTAAGTGCAATGCTGCTGTCGCCAGTGCAAAACCGGCTATATATAAGGCAGCAATAGCTGTAGCGGGCATCTCTGCACCATGAGCATTTCCATGGAATATGGCAAAAACCCCTACTATTAACACACTATATGCAAGTGGGAGTTTAAATGCCCCGGCAATCAGCACGCCCAATATCAAAACTGAGACTAATATTCCCTCTTCAATAAAGGGAACTCTCACGCCTGAGAAACCAAGAATCCCACCTAAAATCATCACCACGACAAATGTACCAGGCACGGCCCATAATGCCCGGCCACCGATTTGCACAGCCCAAAGCCCCACCGCGATCATTGCAATAAAATGATCAGCGCCGCCAATTGGATGGCCTAATCCATGTAGAAATCCTGTTGTCTCCCCTACACCAGTATGGGCAAAAACAGCGCCGGGTAAAAGTAACAATAAAGATACAAATTTTGATATTGATTGTTTCATTGGTTTTCCCCTGTAGTGAAAAACAGATCATTTGAGATTTATTCTAATCCTAGCGCTGGCGGGTTGATAATATCTATAGCAAAAAAATCAATAAAATGAAATTAACCAACAAAACAAGTTTAGTTAATAGTGACTAGCAGCAGCAAATAAATAGCCCAGAGCAATATTTCAGATGCGACAACAGGCTAATTCGATATTAAAAGCACAGCTAATATTGCTTTAAATTTCTTTCGGGTTACAATTTAACTGTCTATTTAACCAGTAATAGAGAGTCAGACAAATATGTCATTTAATAAACCGATAAAACCGGCCAAAGATATCGATGGCGTACGCAGATCTGCTTTTTGGCATTTGGGACGACGCGATCATAGTGAAAAAGAGTTACGTGAAAAGATCGGACGTAAAACCGATAATCAGGAATGGATTGATAGGGTTATCGGCGAATGTTTTGAATATGGATATTTAAATGATGCGCGCTTTGTAGAAAATTTTATTCGCGGAGCACAAAATAGAGGATTCGGTGTTACCCGTATTAAACGAGATTTACTGCGTAAAGGGTTTGACTCAAAGACGCTATTTGCAAATGATCACTATGATTATGTGTCAGCAGCCGCAAAACTATTGGCAGGGAAATATAACAAACGTATTGCCAATCCCAATATAAAAAACAAGGCAATTGCCTTTCTGCAAGGCAAGGGGCATGCTTTCGATAATATTTTTAAAGCAATCGATCTACATAATGAAACATATCCCGAAGATGATTGTGATTGTTTAGGCGAAGCAGTTGCCCTGCTCTCTCGTAAATTTAAAACTGCAATTAGCGAGCAAAGTTCACATAATAAGGCATTGCGTTTTTTAATTTCGCGAGGATATACATTCAGTGATACAGCAGATGCGATCAAACTATTTAATGAGCAGATTAATCAAGATGATTAAATGCAGCAGATCAAAAGAGTTCGCCTATTTATCGGCAAGCACCGATCTTAGATAAGATTAATATCAGATGAAATAAATTTCAGGATAGAGTAATGGCAAAAATAAAAACAAAGATCTCCTATGTATGCAATGAATGCGGTGCGGATTACAGCAAATGGCAGGGCCAGTGTGGCGAATGTAAATCATGGAATAGCCTCACCGAGTTTAGAGAAGCATCGAGCATCACAAAATCGGTCAATGCAGCGATAAACCGTAATAAAACAGCGGGTTATGCTGGAGTTTTAAGCAGCGGTGTGCAGCGAATTTCGGCTGTGCAGGTAGAACAAGCCGCGCGTGTCACAACGGGACTGTCGGAACTCGACCGGGTATTGGGCGACGGAATAACGCTCGGCTCAGTGGTACTTATAAGCGGCGATCCCGGATCGGGTAAAACCACGCTGCTTACCAAGGTTGCAGAAGTGATGTCACATACCATGCCGACACTCTATGTAACCGCCGAAGAGAGTTTAAGCCAGTGGGCTAAACGCGGTATTGAGCGCTTAAAGCTTAACTTTAATGAAGATAACTTTTTCCTGTCGGACACCGATAGTATTGAAGATATTGTCGAGCAGTGTATTGGAAATAACATCAAATTTCTTATTGCCGATTCAATTCAGGCATTTGAGTCAAATACCGTTGACGGCTCTGCAGGCGGTGTCACACAAGTAAAAACCTGTGCCAAAATATTAAATCGATTATGCAAACAACACGGGATCACGCTAATTCTGGTTGGACAGGTAAATAAAAACTCGCAAATGGCCGGGCCGCAAACATTGAAACATATTATCGATACCGCCATTCATATTGAAGTGAATGACGCCTCTGTGCGTATATTACGTGCGGATAAAAATAGATTTGGCGACACGGAGCAAGTGGGCATTTTTCAGATGACTGAAAAAGGGATGTATTCTGTTGATAACCCGAGTCGACTTTTTCTTTCTGGCAGTGAAGAACACTTTGAAGGCTCCGCCATCTCAGTGATCAAAGACGGTGCGCGTAATCTGCTGATCGAGATTCAGGCATTGGCTACGGAAGTAGAAGGTGAAAAATCAATGCGTAACTGTATCGGCGTTTCCTACAGCCGTTTATCACTTATTACCGCAGTATTAAAAAAACATGGCGGTATCCCCACTTATTACGATATTAATATCAGCCTGGTTGGTGGCCTAAAAATGTCGGACTCAGAAACATCAACCGATATGGCCGTCACCGCAGCCTTGCTCAGCTCGATTAACTCCAAACCAGTGCCGGAAGATTCAGTCTTTATTGGTGAATTGGCACTCACTGGCGAATTACGTCAAATACCACAAATCGTACCACGTGTGCGCGAAGCCTTAAGTCATGGTAAAAAACAGATCTATATCCCTGCGGTGGCATATCACAAATCGATGCAGCAATTTGTCAAGGCAGGTCAGTCGATTCACCCGCTTAAAAATGTAAAAGAATTAATTGAGGCGTTAAATTAGTTGCTCTTTAAACGCTAAAAAGGCCACAAACAGGGCCTATTGCGGTTGTCTTATTGCTGTTATTGATAGTGCTACAGTAAGATAGGTTAGTGCGCGCACGCACTTTAGTGGTGCAAAACAGCAAGAGAAGTGATTTGTGCGCAGATATAAATCAATACTCCTTGAATTTCAACTCGTAAGGCATTGATAAATATATTGATAATTAAAAAACAGAAATTAATCATTAATTGGTGTCTATTTTGCTTTAGTTAATATCTACTAGTTAAGATCTACTATCAAGTAGCTCTCATGGTTTAGCTGGCACAGCACTTACCAATAAATGTAAAACCAATAAATGTAAAACCAATAAATGTAAAACCAATAAAATACAAATAGTTGCTGTTGGATTTATCACTACCCAGTTAAATATTTAATGTGTACTCGGAAAAATTTAGAGGAACAAAATGGACTCAACTCTCCTTATCATTTTTATTTCATTAGCCGTCGCAAGCATATTAAATATCGTGCTAAAAAAATTCTCTATATCACACATTATCGGCTACATCGTGACCGGCACTATTATCAGTAATATCTTTGAGTTTGACAGTGAAACCATTAAATCTATGGATCTCATTGGTGAATTCGGGATCGTCTTTCTTATGTTTACAATTGGTTTAGAAATCTCTTTTTCTAAACTAAAGAAAATGAAAGAGATCATTCTTTTTAATGGTTTTATACAAGTTTCATTTAGCTCCCTGATTATTTATTTAATTGCCTATTATCTCTTTAACCTCGATGCCACTTCATCGGTCATTATTTCATTAGCCTTTAGCTTATCTTCCACTGCAATCGTGCTGACTTATCTAAAAAAATCAAAAGATATTATTACCCCTTACGGTAAAAAAACAGTGGCTATCTTAATCTTCCAAGATCTTGCTGTTATCCCAATTTTATTACTGATCAGCTTTTTAGCGCATAGTGATTTATCACTGGCCGATGTGCTCTTTAAAACCGTTATTTCTGCTACGCTTGTTATTGTTTTTATGTTCACTTTGGGTAAAAAAATAATTGAGTGGTTATTACACTTTTCCTCCAATGCAAGACTGGAAGAACTCTTTTTAGTCTCGGTATTAACTATTGTTATTGGTGCATCGCTGTTAGCGCATGAGATGGGCTTTACCTATTCACTGGGGGCCTTTATTGCAGGAATGATCATTGCTGAAAGCACTTTCCATGTAAAAGTAGAGTCAGATATTGCTTCCTATAAAGATCTGCTCTTAGGGGCCTTTTTCTTCTCTATCGGCATGAAAATAGATATCTATTATTTTATTAGCCACTTCTTTTTAGTATTTTCAGTGTTGATTTTCACCATGCTGATAAAAGCACTGATTGTCTTTTTTATGATCAGAAAAAAATCCAACAAAAGTGATTCACTTAAATCTGCAATCGCACTTTGCCAAATCGGCGAGTTTTCCTTTGCCATTTTTTCACTGGCAACTAGCCAACAGATAATCACTCCTGAGCTAGGTAGCACACTTATATTAGTGACTGTTTTATCAATGGTAGCCACCCCTTTTATGGTGAATAATATTTATAAAATCGCCGCTCTGTTTGTAGTTGAGTTTTTTGAATCCGATAAAATATCCCCGGTCAATATAGCTAATCACACGGTCATTTGTGGCTTTTCAACATTGGGACGAATAGTTGCAAAAGAATTGGAAAAACAAGGTGTTACTTTTTTAATTATCTCGGATAATTTACAACACGTATTAGTCGCAAGAAAACGCGGTTATAAGGCTTATTTCGGCCATCTGGATAAACAGCCAGTATTAGAATCACTACAGATTGATCAATCTTCTAGCATCATTATTACGGTCAATACATTGAGAACTAAAAGAATAATTTGCCAGGCGGTGCTCGGCTATTACCCCGCAGCCAATTTAGTAGTAAAAATTAATACACTTGAGGAAAAACAGGCGTTGGCCGATTTGAACATTAAATCTTTCGTTCATGCTCAGCATGAGACCGCGTTATTGCTAGTAAAGCAAAGCGTTCAGCTGTGAAATTTAATAATTAACTGCCCGTGGAAACCGGATAGCCTGCTACTGAACACTTAAATGCGGCAGGCTAAACCAGTTGAGTTGCATACAAAGGAGCTATCGATCAGGAATATTAAAACGCTGAACGACGCAATTCATAGGCATCAGAAAAAGCGCTAATAACGTCGTGTTCGTAAGGCTTTAACCCTGCAACAATCATTTTTTTAACGCCCCGGCCAATCACTTTCTGGCCATCAAAAATATTAAAATGAAGAAAATTATGAGCGCGTTTCGGTTCCACTTCAAAGTAGGAATCAGCTAATTCCACATGTAGCGGATTGTTAAGCACTAAGCTATCAAATTCAAAGCTCATGCTGTTATACATAACGAGCGGACGGGCTGGATTAAACATCACATTATGTTTTTTCATCAACGGCATCAACAATGTCGGGAAATTTTGCCCTGAAAAAAGCACATAGTTTTTGATTAACGACTCGATTAAAGCGGGATCATGGCAAGTGCTGCCCTTCTTATCAATCTCTAACACACTTTTACCCAACTCGTTAGTAATAACAATCTTATCCCCATCAGCCTCCGGAAAAACTAACCCCATGCTATCGCCCACCATATTGGTAAAAGTAAAGCTCATGGATTCACTTACCCCATATACAGTTAAAGCCAGTGAAAACAGTAAATCACCCGGTACGCAAAAACGCTTATTATCAGGATCATGGATAGGGTTGAAATCGTGACATTGTTGCTTTGCAAAGGTGCTTGCCTGTTGTGCTGAGATACGCACTAGATCGCCACTCTTTGTGTAATAAGATTCTAATAACATCAAGGTTCTCTTAAATAGGGATGAGTAAAACTCAAATAACAGGAAAATAACACAAAAAGACATTTTTACTTGCCTCTTTTTTCCGATTAACCGTTATTTTGTAAAATAAATAACAAAAATAAAACGTTTATAATAAAACATATAAAATGTGAGTGGCCAATATAGTGATAAAATGGTTGTAAATAACTAATTTATTTGCCTATCTATCGACTAAAACTTTGTTTACTTTCAAACTGATGTAAACTAATAATTTAGAGTTTACTAACATGGAAGCGTTATGCTATCAACACGCCTGACCACTACTTTTACGGCTTTCCTGCCTTGTCTATTTATAGTTTTAACGCTCTATATTTCGCAAGCCGTTGCGCAAGTTATACCACAACGGGATGATGTACAAACAAAATTGGATAGTATGGGAGATCCCGATACGCTGACAGTTAGCCAAAAAGCGGATCAAGACTTTTTATCTGAGACCCTAATTTTATTAGATAATATAGAAGAAGAACAGGTCAAGGCTGAACAGCAATCCTTACTTATCAAATCATTACCGACTGAACTGGAGAGCATTGAGAGTAAACTGGCAGCATTAAAACAAGTTAAGGGAGCAATACGGCTTAATCAAGAACTCGAAAACCTGACGCTTGATCAATTGGATATCCGCGAAAAAAAAATCATGACGACCATGCAAGCCATTCATGAAGAACTTGGCGTAATAAATAGTCAATTAACAAACTTACAAACATTGCCGGAACGTACTCAAAACAGCCTGAGTGATTTATATCAGCAAACTCTTAGTATACGTACTCGTCTTAATTCAAGTCAGGATCTCAGCAGCGCTGAAACCGGTAAGTTAAATGCACAGTTATTACTACAAGAGCTGCAAATAACTCAGATAAAAACGCAGCTCTATCATCGTATCGACATCCAAGCTTTAGTTATTAAACAGCGTGAATATAAAGATGCCCTGCTCGCTGATGAAGAGCTAAAACTTAAACTGCTACAAGCAAAAGTCAGTGCGATACGACTGGCTAATATCGAGAAAACCGCCAAACAAGATGATCAACTTCTTAATTCCGATAGCAACCCCCTGATTAAAAAAGAGCAGAAAGCGAATGATCAAATCGCCCGTCAGCTGATGGATGCGACAATTGCCCTTAATTCACTGGTTAAAAAAAATCTTCAAGTTAAGAATGCGCTGGATCGTGGTATCCAAACAGAGCGCAATATCAATGAGCAGGTAAAAAGAATTACTGACGATCTGCTTCTATCACGCATTCTTTACTATTTTTATCAGCAGCTGGAATCGCTACCTAAAACAGTAGTCAAAAACCTCGACGATAATATCGTTGAACTGAATTTGCTTCGATTTGAGATAAACCAGCAACGAAATCAACTGTTCCATATGGATAAATATATGGAAAATTTGCTAGCGAGTGTCGATGAGCCGGTCAGCAAACAGGAAAAAGAGATCCTGTCAAAACTGCTTGATGCGCGTATTCGCCTGCTGGATCAGCTTATCCGCCAGCTCGATACCCAGCTAACCACCTCTATCGACATGCAATTAATGCAGCAGCAATTGAAAGAGATTTATGCGGTTATCGAACTCATTTTGGAGCAACATATTTTCTGGGTTAGCAGTAATAAGCCAATTGATAGTAATTGGTTTATTACTTGGCCCGCGAATGTTTTAAAACAAACCACGAATTGGCTTGAAAACTTTAACTGGCAAGGCTGGAAAGAGTTCTCAGTTGCAACTGCCTTTCGACTGTTTTTTCTACTGCTTGGTGCTATTGTACTGATCTGGAAGCGGCCCTTAATAGTTGCACAGCTAGATAAAATAACGAATGATCTGGGCCGTTTCCGCTTAGATAGCCAATGGCACACACCAAGGGCCGTTCTGTTGGCGATACTGCAACATCTGCCCGTCAGCATGTTTATTCTTGCAGCCGGTTTTTTATTGGTCGATAGCGACTTATTAACGGCGAAATTCATTTCCCAAGTCAGCCTGAATCTTTCTATTGGTTATTTAATGGTCAGCACCTATCTTTCAGTCATGAAAATAGGCGGAGTGGCCGACACTCACTTCCAAATTCCGCGTGGGGAACTGCAAGAAAAATTTAGGAATATGCGCTATTTATTGATACCTATGATGCTGCTTATCCTTTTATCAACTAAAGCACAGGTGGCCCCCTCCAGCCTTAGCAATGATGTTATCGGTCAGACAGCGACCTTGCTATTGCTCAGCCTGATTGTCTATATCGCCTTCCCTTTATGCAAAAAAAGTATCCAAAATAAAGATAAAAAGAGAATGCCGCACATATTCACAGATGTTGTCCTTGTGATCGCGCCAACTGTGCTGATCGTGTTACTGGTATTGGGTTATTACTATACGGCTTTAAAATTAACAGGCCGCCTAATCGAGTCCTTTTATCTGATTATAATTTGGACCTTAGTTTATCGCACTGCTCTGCGGGGATTGGAACTGGCCGCACGCCGTCTGGCCTATCGCCGAGCCACTGCGAAACGGGAACACAAATTACAGGAAAATATCGAAGGGGTTGACTCCATTGAAGAAGAGCCGATGGCGTTGGAAGCGGTTAGCCAACAGTCATTACGCCTGACCAAAGTGTTATTACTGATGATTTTTGGGGTTGCATTTTACCTTCTCTGGTCAGATCTCGTGGCTATTTTTTCCTACTTAGATGGCGTAGTGCTTTGGCATAAGAGCGAGGGTATCGGTATTAATGCCATACTTTATCCGATTAGTCTTGGTGATATTCTCACCGCTCTATTTATTCTAAGTGGCGCCATCCTCTTATCACGTAACCTGCCCGGTTTACTCGAAGTATTGATTCTCTCTAAGTTGAGCCTGGAAAGAGGCACCGCCTACACTATCACTACCATGTTGAATTATGTGCTGCTCGGTGTAGGGGTAATGGTTGCTTTGTCTCTGCTCGGCCTGCAGTGGGACAAGTTACAGTGGCTTGCTGCTGCATTAACGGTTGGGATCGGTTTTGGTTTACAAGAAATTGTTGGTAATTTTGTTTCCGGCATTATCATTTTATTTGAAAGACCGGTAAGAATTGGCGATACACTGACCATAGGATCTTTTACCGGTACCGTTTCCAAGATACGGATAAGAGCAACCACTATGCTGGATTTTGATCGTAAAGAAGTCATTATCCCAAATAAAGAATTGGTTACCGAGCGCCTTATCAACTGGTCTTTGAGTGACACGATAACGCGAGTGATAATAAATGTTGGCGTCGCCTATGGTTCAGATCTACAACTAACGCGTACCTTGCTTGAACAAGCGGCAGATGAAAACACTCTGGTATTGAAGGATCCTGAACCGATTGTTTACTTTCTTACATTTGGCGACAGCACGCTTAACCATGAATTACGTTGTTTTGTGAATGATTTAGATAATCGTAATCCAACTATAGATGCATTGAATCGAAGAATAGATACCCTGTTTAAAGAAAATGGTATTGAGATAGCATTTAATCAGATCGATATTCACATTAAAAATCAGGCAGATCAAACAGAAAAGCCCGTCAATCTTTCGAAGTCTGCACTGGCTGATTCTTAAACGATAGATACTGATGGGTTAGCGCTATTTGCGAGATAAGCAATTTAAGAGCTAACTCAAAGAAAAAATTTTAAAATATTTATAGAATATCTTGATTATAAAAAGATTAGTCTAGCGCGTCAGAATTAATCTAAGCCTATAGGCAGTCACAATTTTTCATGCCTTATCTTTTTCTGTGACTCACTAATGACAGGGCAAAAAAATATTGTTATCTCAATACATTAATCGCGAAAGCAAACCGATATTTTCACTGAGTGTAAAGACAGGTCTACTACTTGCAATCGTCTATCTAATTAGCGGTAAACTCAGCTTAATGCTGGCGCTTCCCCCTGGATATGCATCACCGATATTTCCGCCTGCGGGGATTGCAATTGCCGCTGCATTAATTGCCGGCAGGAAAACGTTCCTGTGGATTTTACTTGGCTCATTATCACTTAATTTATGGATAAGCTACTCCGCCACCCAGACCATCAATACACAGGGGCTGGTTATAGGCATCATTATTGCAATCGCCTCACTACTACAGGCAGCAGCAGGGGGAAGGCTACTCCGTAAGGTAATAGGTTACCCCTGCGCCTTGGATAATCATCGAGATATCCTGCGTTTTCTACTGCTATCCCCCCTCATTTGCTTGATCAGCGCCACTATTTCGGTTTCCGCCTTATTGACTCTTGATATTATTAAACCAGATAGCTTTATATCAAACTGGGCTTCCTGGTGGGTAGGCGATACCTTGGGTCTAATGGTAATGCTGCCATTGATTATGACCTTTTTTGGCAGTCCAAAAGAGTTATGGCGAAGTCGCAGGACCACTGTAGCGATTCCTATGCTGGCTATTTTTCTGTTTTTCATCGCCGCGTTTATCAAGGTAAACCAGTTTGAATACTCACAATCGCTTGCAGATTTCCGGCAATACTCGCTACAAACCAGCATTCAGCTGCAAAGTAAGTTAGATGAACAAGAATCCTTGCTCGAACAAATGGCCGGATATTTTCTTCATGATGACAATAGCAAACCGTCGCGGGCTGAATTTCAACGTTTCGTAAAAAAATCACTGCAACGATTCCCTATGATTCAGGCTTTATCCTGGGCACCAAGAATCAGTGGCGAGCAGCGCAGCGCGTTTGAGATAGCACAGCGCAAAGATTTCCCCCGTTTTACAATCCGTGAGCGTGACAAGAGCGGACAATTACAACCCGCCGCAGCGCACAATTTTTATTATCCAGTGACCTACTTAGAGCCATTGGCTGGCAATGAAGTAGCCATGGGATTTGATCTTGCCTCAAATCAGCTACGTCAGGAAGCGATCAACAAAACCAAAGAAACGACCAAGGTCGCTATATCGGCACCGATAACACTGGTGCAAGATAGCCAGAATCAGGTTGGCGTGTTATTAATTCTAGCCATTGACCCTCATTATAATGAATATGAGGTGGTCAACTCAGTGCTGCGCATGAGCGATTTTATCAATAAACTGCTGCCTGAATTACAGCCTCTTATCTATACCCGATTGTACGACCTCGATGCTCAGAGCGCACTTTACGACAACTTTGAATCGCAAAGCGCGCCGGTATTTTACACAAAAACATTCAACTTTGGTTCGCGCCATTACCGCTTGGAAACCACGCCAACGCCCGCTTATTTTAAGCAACATAATGGCTGGCAAAGCTGGGGAGTGCTGGCTATTGGCATGATAGGTACCAGCTTATTGGGATCACTGCTGCTGATCGGCACAGGTTATACTGCCCGCGTAAAAAATCAGGTTGAAGAGAGAACCCACGAGTTGGAGTCAAGCCAAGAAACCGCAGTGAAAGCGCTTGATGATCTACAATACCAAAAATTTATTCTGGATCAGCTCGCCGATGTTACTGTGACGGATCTCCATGGCACTATCACTTATGCTAATAAAAAATTCTGTGAGATAAGCGGTTATGAGGAACAGGAACTGCTCGGAAAGAACCATAACATAGTGAATTCAGGCGTGCACTCGGAGCAGTTCTTCAGGGATATATATAAAACTATCCAGTCTGGTCAAGTATGGAAAGGCGAAGTCTGCAACCGCGCCAAGAACGGTAAATTCTATTGGGAGACAACCACCATAGTCCCTTACCTCGATGGCGCTGGCAAACCTGAGAATTATATCGCCATGCGGACGGATATCACCGACAGGATAGAGATGGAAGAAGCGATGCGCGAAAGCGAATATCGCTGGAAATTTGCATTAGAGGGGGCCGGTGACGGCGTATGGGATTGGGATATTGCACACAGCAGCGTATTTTTCTCAAAACGCTGGAAAGAGATGCTCGGTTTTACAAACGAAGAGGTTGGTGACAGCGTAAGTGAATGGCAGAAACGTATACATCCTGAAGATAAAGCAAAAACCATGGCCGTATTACACGACTATCTGGATGGCAAGACAACTACTTACGTCAGCGAGTATCGCGTTAAATGTAAGGATGGCGGCTGGAAATGGATTCTGGACAGAGGCATGGTGGTTAGCCGCGATACTAACGCAACCCCTCTACGTATTATTGGCACCTATACAGATATCACCGAACGCAAACATAACGAGCAACTTGTGCAGCACATGGCACATTACGATCTACTTACGGGCTTACCTAACCGAGCATTGTTTAGCGATCGTCTAAACTTGGCATTTGCCGCCGCCAAGCGGGCATCCGTACTGCTTGCTGTGATGTTCATCGACCTTGATAAATTTAAACCGATCAACGATCAATTTGGCCATCATATGGGAGATTGTCTTTTACAAGAGGTGGCCAAGCGAATACAGCACAGTTTGCGTGAATCTGATACTGTCGGCCGCATCGGTGGTGATGAATTTGTGGTGTTGCTCCCCAACATTAAATCTGAGCAGGACGCTATCGACGTTGCAGAAAAAATCCGCACAGCGCTCAATCAATCATTCTCCCTAGCGAAGCAGGCTCTGAATATCTCATCAAGCATAGGCGTGGCGATTTTCCCGCAACACGGCGGGGATGAAATGCAGCTGATGAAAAATGCCGATATTGCCATGTATCGCGCGAAAGAGAGCGGACGCGATAGCGTGAGGCTTTACTCTTTTGCTATGCAAAATGAGAAAAATAATGATTGAATTGTAGAAAAATTGATGAGAATGACGCAGCCTTGACGTCAAGAGATTAAATAATGGCCCCACAGATTATCTTAACCTCCTCAGAATCCCCTTAAAATTTAAACATAAGTTGCTTGTAAACTTGTTACAATACAGTTTTTGTATTTTGGGTGGAATAATGAATAACGGCAACGATCCGCTGCATGGCGTGAAACTTGAACAGATCTTAATTGAACTGGAAAAAAAATTAGGCTGGCAGAAGATGGGAGAGTTACTTAATATTCGCTGTTTTACCGATAAACCACGTCTTAAATCAAGTTTAAAATTTCTTCGCACAACCCCTTGGGCCCGTAATAAAGTAGAAATTTTATATCTGAAAACTTTTTCCAGTGAAAATGAAGCGACCGGGCAACGGATAAGAGGTCTTATCGCCCAAAAGAGAGCATTATCTGAAACTCCCACTGCCAAGTCAGACGCGTTTATTTGGCCTACACTCAAAGAAGAAGAATAGCTTGGGCTAGCTAGAAACTGACATTGCTAAAGCTGATAATTAAAAGTGAGGATAAATTACCTTTCATGCTAAAATTGAACGGTACTGTTTATTTTTCTGAAGGATAAAAAATATCTCTATTATCAAATAAGCAGAAAAATAATTAATTAAGCATTAGGAAATTACAACAATGGCACAAGAAAACAAATTTGATTACAGCATTAAACAAGATGGCGATAAATGGGGTGCTGAAATCATTCGTCGAGTAACGGCTCGTAGAACCAGCGTTTCAAAACAAAAAAAAGGGTTTGAAACGCAAGAGCTAGCAGAACAATGGGCAAAAGAGACGTTAGTTGGCTACCTCGAAAACCTGCAAGCAGGTAACAAACGTAAATCTGAAAAACGTGCTGTTCGTAATGAATTAGCCGCAAAAGCAGAAGCGGAGAAACAAGCAGCGAGCGCTTTATATGAAGAAAAACGTTTAGCAGCATTTGAAGAAGATGATATAGAAGAATAAATTTATACCCGAACCGCTCGGGTATGTCATTCATTAGCAGGTTATTAATCCAGCCTGCTACATTTAGAGAAAAAGTGATGGGTCACTTATCTAAATTACGTCTCAGCTGTCTATTTTTATCAATCACCCCCTCTCTGCTCTTTGCAGAACAATATATCTGCTCCAGTCAGAGCGCGGAAGATGGATTTGTAGATACAGGCTACCATTATCTAAACACTAAATTTTGTCAGCCCGCAGTTTGGTTCGATAGTTTTTTTATGGATGAGCAAAGCCGAGAATATGGTCATGCCGGCAGTATGCTACGTTGGTACAATGATTTTTCCATGGTTGAAAAACGAGGGTTTGTATATAAAAGCGGATTAACGGTACGTCTCTACCTACCCAACTTCACGCGCAAGTTAAAACTTGTTTTTGAATCCGAGGAAGAAGATCAGCGGATCGGAATGTTATCAAAAGAGAGTGAACAGACACAGAGCACTTTCGGTTTACGTTATGACCTGTATAGCAAAGGCCGCAGCAGTTTTAATCTAAAAGCAACATTAAGACCCGGCATTGAGGCTCGTTATCGTTACACTTACCCCTTCTCAGAAAAAACCATAGGACGTTTTACACAAAAACTCTACCAAAGGAAAAATGTAACAGGTGAGATAACGTATCTGGATATTGATTATTCAATCAATCCAATATTTTTATTTCGCTGGGCTAATTTTTTAAAATTTGAAACTGATCTTCATGGTTTTGAAACAGGCTCTGGCTTTACCTTATATCAATTTATTTCTCCAACACAGGCGATCAGCTACCAAACCAGTATTACAGGTAGGAACAACCCTTATCACTATATTAACAATTCAAATATTTCTGTTACCTACCGCCACAATATTTTAAGGAAATGGTTTTTTTATGAGATTATCCCAGAGATAAACTGGAATAAAGAAGCGGATACACTGCGTGAACAAGAGTTGATGATTACACTGCGTCTAGAAGTGTTATTTAAAAATATTTAACATTATAAATAAAAAGACCCCGTTAAATAACGAGGCCTTTAGTAAGCACTGTTTAATTAGCCGTTATTACCAACCCGTGACTTCACGTAACGCTTGACCGATTTCAGCCAGTGATTTAGTCGTTTTTACACCTGCATCTTCAAGCGCTTTAAATTTATCTTCAGCCGTCCCCTTACCGCCAGCAATAATAGCGCCAGCATGCCCCATACGCTTACCTGCAGGCGCGGTTACACCGGCAATGTAGGAAACAACGGGTTTAGTGACATTCGCTTTAATAAATGCAGCAGCTTCCTCTTCCGCCGTACCACCAATTTCACCAATCATAACAATTGCTTCTGTTTCGGGATCCGCTTGGAAAAGTGTCAAAATATCAATAAAGCTTGTTCCAGGAATTGGATCGCCACCAATACCCACACAGGTAGACTGGCCAAAACCTTCATCTGTAGTCTGTTTTACAGCTTCATAGGTTAGCGTGCCAGAGCGAGAAACAATACCTACTTTACCTTTTTGATGAATATGACCGGGCATAATACCAATCTTACATTCATCAGGCGTAATAATTCCCGGGCAGTTAGGCCCAATCATTACAACATCAGACTGATCTAATTTTATTTTTAATTCAAGCATATCCAGCGTTGGAATGCCCTCAGTGATAGTAACAATTAATTTAATACCCGCATCAATCGCTTCTAAAATCGCATCTTTACAAAACGGTGCAGGCACATAAATCACACTTGCCGTTGCCCCTGTTTTTTCAACCGCTTCCCGCACTGTATTAAAAACAGGTAAACCCAGATGGATTTGTCCTCCTTTACCCGGCGATACCCCACCGACCATTTTTGTTCCGTAATCAATCGATTGTTCACTATGGAAAGTACCCTGACCACCGGTAAATCCCTGACAAATTACTTTTGTCTCTTTATTAATTAAAATACTCATTATTTACCCGCTCCTACAGCTTTAACGGCTTGTTCTGCAGCATCGTTAAGCGAAGTTGCCGCAATAATATTTAGTCCTGAATCCGCCAGTTTTTGACGTCCGAGCAGCGCATTATTACCTTCTAAACGAACGATAACAGGAACAGATACACCAACCTCTTCAACGGCGCCAATCACACCATCAGCAATAAGATCGCAACGTACAATACCACCAAATATATTAATCAGAACGGCTTTAACTTTTTCATCTGAAAGGATTATTTTGAATGCTTCCGTTACACGCTCTTTGGTTGCACCGCCGCCAACATCAAGAAAGTTAGCCGGTTCCCCCCCCTTTAACTGCACTATATCCATAGTACCCATTGCCAATCCTGCACCGTTAACCATACAGCCTATATTGCCATCAAGCGCCACATAGTTAAGCTCCCAGTGCGCTGCATGTACTTCACGTTCATCTTCTTGTGAAAGATCATGCATTTCACGTAATGCTTTTTGACGGTACAGTGCATTTGCATCAATATTTATTTTACCATCAAGGCAAATCAGATTATTATCAGCGGTTATCACTAACGGATTAATTTCTAATAACGCGAGATCTTTATCGTTGAACATTTTCGCCAGGGCTAAAAAGATATCAGTGAACTGTTTAATCTGTTTACCTTGTAAAGCAAGTTTAAATGCAAGCTCACGGCCCTGATAGGGTTGCGCGCCAACCAGCGGATCAATCATTACTTTATGGATAAGCTCGGGTGTTTCTGTCGCCACCTGCTCAATTTCAACGCCACCTTCGGTTGAGGCCATAAACACGACACGTTGTGATGCACGATCAACAACCGCACCTAAATAGAGCTCATTAGCAATATCTGAACAGCGCTCGACTAATATTTTATTGACCGGCTGCCCATGGGAATCTGTTTGAATAGTAACTAGTTTTTGACCTAACCACTTATGCGCAAAATTGCGAATCAGTTCTTTGGATTTAACCAGTTCAACACCACCCGCTTTACCACGGCCACCCGCATGCACCTGACATTTAACGATCCATTTATTACCACCTAACTGAGATGCCGCGTTGACAGCTTCCTCTGCAGTGTCACATGCAATTCCTTTAGGAACAGGAATACCGTATGCGGTGAACAACTGCTTTGCCTGATATTCATGCAAATTCATGATTCATTTCCATTATGTTTGGTTAAACTAATGACCTTATTATATAGGTCGCGATTGTCGAAGCAAGCGTACATTTCTATCTAGGCTGTTGTTAATACAGCCATTTGGGTTGAATAAACAGCAAACGTTTAAATATCCAAAAGAAGGCGTGCTGGATCTTCAAGTAATTCTTTAATCGTAACTAAAAAGCTCACCGATTCTTTGCCATCCACTAAACGATGATCGTAAGAGAGTGCTAAATACATCATAGGTAAAATTTCAACTTTGCCATCAACAGCCATTGGCCTGTCTTGAATTTTATGCATCCCTAAAATAGCGGATTGTGGCGGATTGATAATAGGGGTTGAAAGTAATGAACCAAATACGCCACCATTGGTGATAGTGAAGTTGCCGCCAATCATTTCATCAACGGTTAATTTTCCATCTCGCCCTTTGACGGCCAGCGCTTTAACCGCCTTTTCAATTTCCGCAACATTGAGTGTATCTGTATCGCGCAATACGGGGGTCACTAAACCGCGCGGTGTTGAAACTGCAATGCTGATATCGAAAAAGTTATGGTAGACAATATCATCACCATCTATCGCGGCATTTACTTCAGGGTAGCGTTTCAGCGCTTCTGTTACCGCTTTAATATAAAATGACATAAAGCCTAAACGAATACCGTGTTTTTTCTCAAACAGATCCTGATATTGTTTACGAAGATCCATAATTGCTTTCATATTCACTTCGTTAAAAGTGGTCAGCATTGCCGTTGAGTTTTTCGCTTCCAATAACCGTTCAGCAACACGTTTACGCAGACGCGTCATAGGTACGCGTTTATCACTACGCGCAATAACTGCGGCAACAATATCAACTTGCGGGGCGGTCTCATCTTTATTCTTCGTTTCACGATGATTTTCAACATCAGCACGGGTAATTACGCCGCCTTTACCCGAGCCTTTTATAGCATTGGCATCAATGCCCTCTTCAAGCATTAAACGGCGTACTGAAGGGCTTGCATCAGCCACGCTAACTGCTGCTGGAACTTCTGTTTCGGACGTTTTTTCAGGGGCAGGTCCCTCTTCTAATTTACCTATTAATTGCTTAGAAAGTACCGTTGCCCCTTGATCTTCAATAATCTCCTGCAGCGTACCGGATGCCATTGCTGACACTTCTAAAACTACTTTATCAGTCTCAATTTCAACAAGTACCTGATCGCGTTCGACAAAGTCACCTGCTTGTTTATGCCATACTGCAACGGTGGCATCCGCCACTGACTCGGGAAGATCTGGAACTAATATATCAATCATAATTAATGCTTCCTACTGTAAAATTTTTAAAATTAAAATAAGGTTTTTTAGATTCTTTTTTATAATTCCGGCTCTGCAAAAGCGAGTGCTTCATTGACTAATTGTTTCTGCTGCTTTAAATGTAACGACATATAACCGACAGCTGTCGATGCAGAGGCTTCCCGGCCAGCATAATATAATTTTGCATCCTCGGGCAATACACCTCGAAAATGATGTTGACTACAATACCATGCACCTTGGTTTTGCGGTTCTTCCTGGCACCAAACAAAATCTTTAACATGCGCGTAATCGATAAAAATCTTATTCACTTCATCGGATGGGAATGGATAGAGCTGTTCTATACGGATAATAGCAACATTGTTGAGTTCCTGACTGCGCCGTTTTTCTAATAACTCATAATAAACTTTACCGCTGCATAGCACCACGCGATCCACCGCTTGCAGATCTAAGGAATCAATTTCAGCGATTGCATTTTGGAATGTGCCGGATGCAAGCTCATCTAGATTTGAAACCGCTAAAGGGTGTCTGAGCAGTGATTTAGGTGACATCACAATTAATGGCCGGCGCATAGAACGAACCACTTGACGACGCAGCATATGATACACCTGTGCGGGGGTAGAGGGTATGCACACCTGCATATTATGCTCTGCACAAAGCTGTAAATAACGTTCTAATCGCGCAGATGAATGCTCTGGCCCCTGCCCCTCATAGCCATGAGGCAACAATACGGTCAAGCCACACAGGCGTCCCCATTTCTGTTCACCCGAAGATAAAAACTGATCAAAGACCACCTGCGCGCCATTAGCAAAATCACCAAATTGTGCTTCCCAAATACATAAGCCTTTGGGTGCGCCAGTTGAATAACCATACTCAAATGCTAAAACGGCCGCTTCAGATAAAACCGAATCATAAACATCAAAATGACCTTGTTGATCAGAGATGTTTTTAAGCGGAATATAGCGTTCACCCTCGTTTTGTTCGTGCAATACAGCATGACGGTGGAAGAAAGTACCGCGCGCCGAATCTTGTCCTACCAGACGAATATTATATTTGCAGTCAAGCAGGGTTGCATAAGCTAAATTTTCAGCAAACCCCCAATCACAAAGTTTTTCACCTCGGGCCATTGCCTGCCGATCCGCATAAATTTTTCTGACACGAGGATGGTGCAGCTGTTCAGCCGGATATTGGCTGATCGACTCAGCTAATTCAACAAGACGTGCTTTAGGGAAGTGTGATTCATAGGGTGCGTACCAGTTTTGTCTAAGGTAGGGAGACCAATCTATAGAATGGCTCTGCATCGCCTGCCACTCTTTAACCACGCACTCACCGTTATCAAGTGCTTCCCGATACTCTTCCACCAGCTGTTTGCCATAGTCTTTTGTTATCACACCTTCACTTTCAAGCTGCGCTACGTAAATTTCACGCGGTGTCGGATGTTTTTTGATTTTTTGATACATTAAGGGCTGGGTTGCACTGGGTTCATCGGCCTCATTGTGACCATGGCGACGATAACAAACCAAATCGATAACCACATCGCGCTTAAAAGTATTGCGGAAATCAAGGGCTATCTGCGTTGCTAAAATAACCGCTTCAGTATCGTCCGCATTAACATGAAGGATCGGTGCCTGTACCATTTTTGCAATATCCGTACAGTAACGCGTGGAACGGGTATCTTCTCGATTTGATGTGGTAAAACCAATTTGGTTATTAATTACAATGCGGATAGTGCCACTTACTTTAAACGCGCGTGCTTGCGACATATTGAATGTCTCCTGCACAATTCCCTGCCCTGCAATGGCAGAATCGCCATGTATGGTAATGGGTAAGACGCTTTCACCAATGCTCTGCAGCCGTTCTTGACGTGCACGTACCGAGCCTAATACAACCGGGTTTACTATCTCTAAATGGGAGGGATTAAATGCCAGTGAAATGTGAACATTGCCTTTCGGTGTTTTAAAATCGCTGCTAAAGCCCTGGTGATATTTAACATCACTTGAACCATTCACCTGACCATGTTTACCTGCAAATTCATCAAATAATGTATTGGGTTTTTTCCCTAGTACATTCACTAACACATTAAGACGACCTCGATGGGCCATACCCAACACAACTTCTTGAGCGCCCTGTTCACCCGCACGGCGAATTAACTCTTTGAGCATAGGCACAAAAGTATCGCCCCCCTCTAAAGAGAAACGTTTCGCGCCCGGAAATTTAGCGCCGAGATAACGCTCTAGTCCTTCAGCTGCCGTTAACTCTTCCAAGAAACGATTTTTTGCTTCATCACTAAAGGAGGGGTTACTTTCACACGATTCGATGCGATTCTGTAACCAGCGTTTTTCATCGGTGTTGGTGATGTGCATATATTCGGCGCCGATTGAGCCGCAATAAGTACGTTTAAGAGAAGCGACAAGATCGCGTAAGATCATTGTTTCATTGCTCGCGGCATAGGAGCCGACATTAAAACTTGCGTCAAGATCCGCCCCTTCTAGCTCATGATAGAAAGGATCTAAATCTTTAACCGTCTCATGCTGAGTTAATCCCAGCGGATCAAGCATCGCCACTTCATGGCCACGATTACGATATGAACCAATTAGCTGTAAAACTTGAACTTGTTTGGCATCATTGTGTATAGCGCCTTGTGGCGGGGCAAAACATTTTGGTTTTTTAGCCGACTCTTTCATCTGCGCGCGAATAACCGAATGCGCTTCTTCTGGTAGTTCACTAACCTGCGGCAATCCATCAAACAGGTTGCGCCAATTAGCATCAACAGCGAGAGGATCTTTTAAATAGGACTCATAAAGCGCTTCAATATAAGTAGAATTCGCCCCAGAAAGGTGTGATGAAGCTAACCATGTTTCCATAACATTAGTTGGCATGAAAATTCCTTATTATTCTTTTAGTTATAATTAAATCGCACGTTGTAATAACATTGATTTAATTTTACCAATTGCTTTGGTCGGGTTTAATCCCTTAGGGCAAACACTGACACAGTTCATAATACTATGGCAACGAAAAACACTAAATGCATCATCTAAATTATCAAGGCGCTCTTCTGTTGCTGTATCTCGGCTATCGATAAGAAATCGGTATGCCGCTAACAACCCGGCTGGCCCAATAAACTTATCTGGGTTCCACCAAAATGAAGGACATGAGCTTGAACAACATGCGCATAATATGCATTCGTATAATCCGTCCAGTTTTTCGCGTTCGATTGGGGATTGTTTAAATTCACCAGCGGGCGGATGTCTATCATCAGTAATTAAATATGGCTTTATTTTTTCATACTGAGTATAAAATTGTGTCATATCGATAACCAGATCACGTACCACAGGCAAACCAGGTAGTGGGCGAAGCACTATTTTATCTTTTGCTAACAAATCCGATAACGGTGTGATGCACGCAAGTCCATTTTTACCATTAATATTCAGCCCGTCCGATCCACACACACCTTCCCGACAGGAACGACGGAATGACAAACTCGGATCTTGCTCTTTTAACAAAATCAACGCATCTAACACCATTAGATCCGAGCCTTCCGGTAGATCTAATATTAAATCTTGCATATAAGGTGCTTTATCAAGATCCGGGTTATAACGATAAACAGAAAATGTAACATTCATAATATATAACCTTCTTAATAAACACGCGCTTTAGGCGGAAAAGCATCTCGTAACACGGGGGCCATATTGACATCACGTTTACACATACTTATCGTTTCCGGGTTGAAAATAGAGTGATGCAGCCAATTTTTATCATCACGATCAGGATAATCGAAACGGCTATGCGCGCCACGGCTTTCAGTTCTAAAATTGGCAGCCATTGCCGTTGCAAATGCAGTTTCCATGAGATTATCAAGCTCTAAGCATTCAATGCGATTGGTATTAAATTCACTGCTCTTATCACCTAATTTTGCATTTTTCAGACGCTCGCGCAGTACTTTTAACTCAGCTAACCCCTCAGCCATCGCATCTCCTTCTCTAAATACAGAGAAGTTGTGCTGCATACATTCTTGTAGATCTTTACGAATTTGTACAGGACACTCAGTGCCGCTGCCCTTTTCCCAACGATTAAAGCGCGCAAGTGACGCATCGATATTTTCCTGTGTTACTTCTTTTATATTGCTTTCTTCATTTAATACTTTCCCCAAGTGCTTACCCGTGGCGCGGCCAAAGACCACTAAATCAAGCAGGGAGTTGCCCCCCAAACGGTTTGCACCATGCACAGAGACACAGGCTATCTCCCCGACAGCAAACAATCCCTTCACTTCAATATCTTTACCCTTTTTATCGACTTTTAAGACCTGACCATTGACCGTTGTCGGCACCCCGCCCATCATATAATGGCAGGTTGGAATAACTGGGATTGCCTCTTTAACCGGATCAATATGGGCAAAGGTACGCGACAGCTCACAGATCCCCGGTAGTCGCGACTCTAAAACATCTTTACCTAAATGATCTAATTTCAGTTTAACGTGTGTGCCCCAAGGGCCTTCACAGCCACGCCCTTCGCGAATTTCAATCATAATAGAGCGCGCAACGACATCGCGCCCCGCTAAATCTTTTGCATTGGGCGCGTAACGCTCCATAAAACGTTCGCCATCTTTATTGAGCAGATACCCCCCTTCACCGCGGCAACCTTCTGTCACTAATACCCCTGCGCCAGCAATACCCGTGGGGTGAAACTGCCACATCTCCATATCCTGCACCGGTACACCTGCACGCAGTGCCATACCGATACCATCACCGGTATTAATATGGGCATTGGTAGTCGAAGCATAAATCCGCCCAGCACCGCCGGTCGCCAGTACAGTTGCGCGCGCTTTAAAAACAGCGACTTCACCACTTTCAATCTCAATGGCAGTACAACCGACGACATCACCATCATCGTTTTTAAGTAGATCCAGGGCATACCATTCAGAAAAGATAGTGGTCTTGTTCTTAATGTTTTGCTGGTAAAGGGTGTGCAATAATGCGTGCCCGGTGCGGTCAGCAGCAGCGGCTGTGCGCGATGCCTGCTCGCCGCCAAATGCTTTGGATTGTCCGCCAAACGGACGCTGATAAACACTGCCATCTTCAAAACGGGAAAAGGGCAGCCCCATATTTTCAAGTTCTCGCACTACCTCCGGCCCGGTTTTACACATATATTCAATGGCATCTTGATCACCAATATAATCGGAACCTTTCACAGTATCGTACATATGCCATTGCCAATCATCCTCATGCGCATTACCAAGGGCAACCGTTATGCCGCCTTGTGCTGAAACGGTATGCGAGCGGGTTGGGAATACTTTACTTATCAGCGCGCAACTTTTCCCCTCTTGGGAAATAGAGAGCGCCGCGCGCATGCCTGCGCCACCAGCGCCAATTACAATCGCATCAAACTCTCGAATAGGAAGCGCCATCTTAAATACCCCACAAAATTACAAAACCAGAAATAACATATATAAATGCAACAGACGTTAATGAAAATTGTAAAAAACCGCGTAATAAAGTATTTTTCACATAATCAGTTAACACTTGCCAGATACCTATCCACGCATGCACCAATAACGCTACCAGTGCAAACAAGGTAAACACTTTTGTTAACATTAACGAGAAAAATCCGTGCCACAGCGCATAGGAAATATCCGCTGAGCTGATAAAACCTATCAAGTAGATAATATATGCAAGCAGTATAACTGCACTGGCACGTAATAATAGATAATCATGAACACCGCTTCTACCTAAGCTACCAGCAACCTTTACCATACTAAAATCCCCGCTAAAACAGATAATACCGCTGTTAATATAAAAGAAAATTTGGCGCTCAACACAGCGCTGTCCATCTCTTCCCAAAAGCCCAGATCTTGGATCATATGACGGACACCAAAAACCGCATGGAAAGCAAGTGCTGTCAGCCCGCCCCAAATAACAAAGTCAAACAGTGGATGATCAAAATAACTGGCGACCGTCAGGAAATCTTGCTCTGAACTCAATGAACAATTTAGCAGTATTAGAAACAGCGCTAATACAATAAATACAATGACCCCTGATAGACGATGCAATATTGAAGCGATTGCTGTTATAGGGAACTTAAGCGTCGATAAGTCTAGATTTTTAGGTCTCTCTTTGCGCACAATTTATCTCTTTTTATTAACGAATAGGGAGGGGTTAGTTAATAGATACAACATAGATAGCATTGTTAGCACAATGTTAAGGTTTTGTAACTGACTGATACTGTTTTTGGCCGATATGTGGCAATGGAAAAGAAATTTTGTGATAGATATTACAGATTTACATTAACCTGAAAAATTCGGTCAATACAAGCTATTATCAATATCTTAGATAATATTTATGGTTACTTTTAATGCATATTTAAATGACTCAATTTTTCAGATCTCAAAGTAAGTAGGTTAAAATTGACAAGGCCAAAATTAGCCTGTAAAAATACAGGCTGTGAAATTCACGCGTATCTTTAAAAAAGCAGGAGAAGATCAAATGTCGGAGCAAACAGCAATACTTCATTTACCAGGCCGAGAACCTATAGAACTACCAATCCTTAAAGGAACAGCCGGTAATGATGTAATTGATATCAGTAGTTTAGGAAGTGCAGGCTATTTTACTTACGACCCAGGATTTCTTGCAACCGCTTCGTGTGAATCAGCCATTACGTTTATTGATGGCGAAAAAGGAGTTCTTCTACACCGTGGTTACCCTATCGCTCAGCTTGCTGAAAAATCAGATTACCTTGAAGTCTGTTACTTACTATTAAACGGCCGACTACCAGATAAAGATGAATTTGATAAATTCCATAGAGTTGTATTGCACCACACTATGATTCACGAACAGTTGGCTAAACTTTATTCTGGTTTCCGTCGCGATTCACATCCGATGGCAATTATGGTCGGTGTGGTAGGTGCATTATCCGCTTTCTATCATGACTCACTTGATGTGAATAATGAGAAGCATCGTGAGATTGCCGCTTACCGCCTTATTTCAAAAATGCCGACACTGGCAGCAATGAGTTATAAATACTCCAACGGCCAACCTTTTGTTTATCCAGACAACAGCCTTTCTTATGCGGGCAACTTCTTGAAAATGATGTTTGCGGTACCCTGTGAAGAGTACAAAGTAAATCCCGTCCTGGAACGAGCAATGGACAAAATATTTATTCTGCATGCCGATCATGAACAAAATGCTTCAACCTCTACAGTGCGTTTAGCGGGCTCATCAGGTGCAAATCCATTTGCCTGTATTGCTGCGGGAATCGCTTCTTTATGGGGGCCTGCTCACGGCGGAGCAAATGAAGCTTGTTTAGTGATGCTGGAAGAGATTGGCAGTGTAGATCGTATTCCTGAGTATATTGACAGGGCTAAAGACAAAGATGACCCGTTCCGTTTAATGGGCTTTGGCCATCGTGTCTACAAAAATCACGATCCGCGCGCAACGGTTATGCGCAAAACATGTCATGAAGTATTACACGATCTCAAAATAGATGATCCGCTGCTTGATGTGGCCATGGAGCTCGAACGAATTGCCCTTGAAGACCCGTACTTTATCGATAAGAAACTTTATCCTAACGTTGATTTTTATTCAGGTATCGTATTACAGGCAATGGGCATTCCACGCTCAATGTTTACTGTTATCTTTGCAATCGCCCGCACCGTTGGCTGGGTATCACATTGGAAAGAGATGTTAGATCAACCGGGGCAGCGCATTGGTCGCCCTCGCCAGCTATATACAGGCGAAGTCGGTCTGCAATTTGAACATGTTGATGATCGTTGTAACTAAACTGTAAATAAACCATTTTATAGATTAAATATGCCAGTGTTTACACTGGCTTTTTTTATCTCTTATAAAAGCGATTAACGATGGCCATTTACCTTCCTGAACTGAGCGATAACAACACACTCTTCCCCGATATAAACAAAGCATTAGACAATCCCGATGGCCTGTTGGCAATGGGCGGGGATCTTCATCCACAACGTATAATAAATGGCTATGCGAATGGAATCTTTCCATGGTTTAGTGATGGCGATCCTATTTTATGGTGGAGCCCGAGCAAACGCGCCACTATCAAACCTGAGTTTTGCCATATCAGCGCAAGCATGAAAAGAGTACTTAAAAGCCAAAAATTTAGCGTCACTGTTAACAGCGCATTCTCAGAGGTGATAACGAACTGCGCCGCGCCAAGGGCCTCTCAAGCTGAGACTTGGATAACAGATACAATGATTGCTGCATATATTAAACTGCATCAGCAAGGTTTTGCTCATTCGATTGAAGTATGGCAAGAGCAAAAATTAGTTGGCGGATTATACGGTGTTTGTATCGGAACACTTTTTTGCGGGGAGTCAATGTTCAGTAAAGTAAGTAACAGCTCCAAAATCGCTTTTATCGTATTAAACCAGCATCTACAGCGCTTTCAGGGCAAACTCATCGACTGCCAAATGCAAACAGCGCATCTGCGCAGCATGGGGGTAGAGGAGGTATCTCGTTCGCAGTTTATTACTGAGTTAGTCAAATATAGGGCGCAAAATGTCAGCACAGGTTGCTGGGATACTCAGGAAATTTCGGTCAACGATAAAATGGCTAAAACATCTTAGCTTTAGCCATTTATCAGCTATTATCTGTAGGACCAACAACTAACAAGATTCTAATTGTTTACTCATTGCGGCCAGTACATCTTTACGGGTAATTAGACCGATATACCTATTGTTCTCATCTATAACTGGGTATGTTTTAGGTTTTAAATTTAACATCTGCTGTGCTAAATCGACAATACTCATATCAGGCTTAACCACAAGACAGCTTGTAACCATAACATCTTCAACCATTGCAGCTAATTCACAGTAATAACTTGCTTCAATCATTTTTGCCAAACAATCTTGCTCAGAAAGCCAGCCAATAACACGCCCGACCTCATCAATTACCGGGCCACCAATATATTTACTTTTGAGTAGTTTTTCAACGGCAGTTTCAATAGTCATCTCTTTTTTGAAAAAGAAGCTTTTGCCCGTTATAAAATGCGAAACTTGTAAATTATCCATATCGTTCTCTCTCCTTACTTTACTAAAAGCTTACTCTTTTTTAACAGATTGTCGATTTTTTTTAACAAATTT
>NZ_JBLIEK010000019.1:0-46211 GCF_047632995.1 Psychromonas sp. | reverse complement strand
GCGGACAAGGCATAGCAAACGGCCAAAGTCGTGGACAAGGCGAAGCAAACGGGCAAGGTCGCGGACAAGGCGTAGCAAACGGCCAAGGTCGCGGACAAGGCATAGCAAACGGCCAAAGTCGTGGACAAGGCGAAGCAAACGGGCAAGGTCGCGGACAAGGCGTAGCAAACGGCCAAGGTCGCGGACAAGGCATAGCAAACGGCCAAGGTCGCGGACAAGGCATAGCAAACGGCCAAGGTCGCGGACAAGGCGTAGCAAATGGTCAAGAGCAACAGGGTTAAAACAAACGTCTAACCTAAAATAGACCTGCTTTATTGAAGAAGAATGTAAAAAAGCAGGTTTATTATTTTCAAGTAATATAAGGCAACAATGAACAAATTATCTTGGCTGCAAAAAAATCTAATATTCAGCATTCCGTTGACTATGATACTTGCCTTAATTTATGGCTCTTTCAGTGAGGTGAGTTATCTTAAAAATCTGATTATCCCGCTTACTTTCCTTATGGTTTTACCTATGATGATCACCCTGCCTATCCGTAAGGTATTTGAAGGTGGGGATATGAAAGTACAGTTTGTGACTCAGTTTCTTAATTTTGCAATTACTCCATTTATTGCTTTTGCTATCGGTTTAGCCTTCTTTTCTGATAATAAATATCTGGCATTAGGACTTTTATTAACAGGTCTGCTACCGACATCAGGTATGACTATCTCATGGACGGGTATGGCAAAAGGGAATATGGCTGCCGCCATTAAAATGACCATTTTTGGTCTGTTACTCGGTTCTCTCCTAACCCCACTTTATATTAATCAGCTGATGGGCGCAGAAGTAGAAATTGAGATGATAAAAATCATCCAGCAGATTACTATTATTATCATTATCCCGCTTATTCTTGGTCACCTTATTCAACGAACGCTCATTCGCCGGTACGGTATGGCACATTATCAGGAGAAATTAAAAAATCAATTTACGCCAATATCAACCTTAGGGGTGTTGGGTATTGTATTTGTTGCAATGGCACTAAAAGCAAAAACAATTTTCCATGATCCATTTCTATTAGTTAATATTTTTATACCGCTTTTACTACTTTATGTAAGCAATTTCATTATCAGCACTGTTATTGGAAAACTGTTCTTTAACCGTGAGGATGCGATTGCACTGCTTTACGGTAGTGTAATGCGTAATCTATCTATCGCTCTGGCGATAGCAATGACCGCATTTGGTGAGGAAGGCTCTGATATCGCATTAGTGATTTCACTTGGTTATGTTATTCAAGTGCAGATGGGTGCATGGGTAGTTAAATTTACCGAGCAAATTTATGGCAAAGCAGAAGCACCTATTGCCGAGCAGTTTATACATGAAGGGATATTCTCACTGCACCAGTCAGATACACTACAGCAAGCGATTCATCTACTTTCAGAAGAGAAAATTCATTCTCTGGCGGTACTCGATCAGCACGAAAAAATAACGGGCATACTCACTCTTAAGCAAGCTCTTAATTTAGTAGCAGAAGAGAAATCGATGCAGACATTATTATCAAGCCTGACGCTAATAAAACCGACTCTAATGGATATACAACAACCAATAGCCTTAGTCGCTAAAGAGATGAAACGTACCCATAACTACAAGGTGCTTATCACTAATAAAAAAGGTCAGATCGAAGGGGTTATTTCCAGTATTGATATACTAGAATTTCTTAATGCATCGATTGATAAGTAGCGACTATATAAATAATTTTTTAACCACACTATGAAGATTTGCTTCAATAGGATTAATAAAAAGGTAATTAATATGAACGATATTGAACAAAATATAGTTGCATTCCCACAGTTGAATAAGCCGGCGCCTGCTTTTGAAGCAAAAACAACACATGGCGTAAAAAAACTAGCTGATTACAAAGGCAAGTGGCTAATACTCTTCTCTCACCCAGCAGATTTTACACCCGTATGCACAACAGAGTTTATCGCTTTCGCCAAACATCATGATGAATTTTTAGCAGAAGGCGCAGATCTACTAGGTTTATCCATTGACAGTTATTACAGCCATGTTGCATGGGTACGTAATATAAAAGAGAAATTTTCAGTGGATATAAAATTCCCAATTATCGAAGATTTATCGATGTCCGTGGCTAAGTCATACGGAATGGTTCATCCTGGTGCCTCCGACACATCGGCAGTACGCGCTACTTTTATCATCGATCCCGAGGGTGTTTTAAGAGCAATGGTTTACTATCCCATGAGTAATGGCCGTTCAATTCCTGAGTTTTTACGTTTACTTCGAGCTTTAAAAACAGCGGATGCCCATAAAGTTGCCACGCCTGAAGGTTGGCAGCCGGGTGATAAAGTTATAGTACCACCACCACAGGATAGTGCTGCAGCAGAAAGTCGTATGAGTGAAGGTTATGAATGTACCGACTGGTATTTCTGTAAAAAAGAGATATAAATAACCTTCGGTAATATCGTTCGGGTATATCAATGCCACTGCATATTAACAATATATACCCGTTCAACCCCATCCTCCTTTGAGGATGAAAGTAAAATACCTTCTTCAATAATCTAAAAAGAGTATAAATGAATAATCCAGAAAAAATATTATTACAAAATGAAATTAATAAACTTGATCTTATTGATTCAACTTTACTGGTAGGGCAAGTCGCTAAACAGCCAAACCATCAATACTGCATGTTGTGTGGGGAGCAGTCCACTTTCGGTTTAAAACTTGCTTTTTATGGTGATCAGCAGGGAGTTGTTTGGGCAAGGGCTAAAGGCAGTATCCACCAGCAGGGTTACCAAGGTATTTTACATGGCGGTTTTATTGCGGCACTACTCGATGCAGGGATGTGCCAATCTATTTTTAACCAAGGTGCACAAGCGGTAACTGCAGATATAAATATCCGCTATCTTGCCGAGATCCCGCTTAACGCAGAGATCTTGATCCGCGGAAAAATAAACAAACACTCATTATCACTTTATAAAGTGGAAGCAGAGATCTATGTTAAGCAACAACTAATGGCTAAAAGTACAGCACGTTTTATGAAACGCCAATAAGGAAAAATGATGACAACCACAATCACATTGCTCGTTGATAACCGGGCAGAAACAGGATTGAAACATGAACATGGCCTGTCTGTTTTAATTGAGCAGCAAGGCAAACGGATCTTATTTGATAACGGGCAAAATGATGCACTGTTTTATAATGCAGAAAAATTAGCTACCCCCCTTCACTCTCTGGATCTGATTATTCTAAGCCATGGCCATTATGATCATGGTGGTAATTTAGCACGCCTGTTAGACATCAACCCTGATGCACTTTTTTATGCACATCCCGACTGCATGCAAACCCGCTACTCGCTCCACCCTAATAAAGCCCCCCGCACTATCTCTTTAACAAAAACGGTCGTCGAGGCAATTGAGGCATTCCCTGATAATCAAAAAAAATTTATCACTAGTCCGACTGAAATATGCTCAGGAATTTGGCTAACAGGTCAGATCCCACGTCTTTGTGAGATTGAAGATACCGGCGGCCCTTTTTTCCTAGATAAAGAGAAAAAGCAGGTCGATCAACTCAATGATGATATGAGCCTGTGGATTGAAACAGAAGATGGATTGACAGTTATTTGCGGGTGTTGCCATTCCGGCATTATCAATACACTTAACTATATCAAACAGCAAACAGGCGAAGCTGCGCGAATCAATAATTTACTGGGCGGTTTGCACTTGGTAAATGCAAATCAACAACGGCTAAACGGCACCATTGATTATTTAAATAAGCAACATATTGAAACCATCTACCCGGCACATTGCACGGGCGATAACTCTATCTTATTACTCAAAAAACAATTTAAGAATAAGCTGCAAACTGCCAAAGCAGGATTGCAACTGACACTATAACAGTCAGAGAAATCTACTATTGAACGCGCTATTTAAGGGCGGCCCAGCAGCCTAACTATAAGCACAATCAGTAACAAAACCAGATAATGGGAAATCATGAGTAACAAAGAGTTTAAAAAATCGCAGGTATTTACTATCTCTGCCGCGCATATGCTACATGACACATATTCAGCATTTTTAGCCCCCTTATTACCCCTTTTGATCGAAAAATTGGGAATGTCTTTATCAATAAGTGCTTTATTAGAGATTGCCAGAAGAATTCCGACACTTTTAAATCCGTTTTTTGGCCTGCTCGCTGAAAAAACAGGGGTAAAGTATTTTGTGATTTTAACGCCTGCAATCACGGCAATATCAATGAGTTTAATTGGGCTTGCACAATCATATACTGTTCTTTTTATCCTGTTATTTGTATCAGGAATCAGTTCTGCACTTTTCCATGTACCTTCTCCAGTAATTATAAAAGAAGCATCGGGCGACAAAATAGGAATGGGCATGAGCTGGTTTATGGTCGGTGGAGAATCGGCAAGAACAATCGGACCATTACTCGTAACAGCTGCCGTCACTCTTTGGGGATTGGAAGGGATCTATAAACTAATGCCTTTAGGCCTGATAGCATCTTTTATCTTATACCTGAAACTCAAAGATATTGATCTGCATCGCCCGATTAGAAAAGCAAAGGAAAAAGGTGATACCAGAAAACTATTGAAAAAATACACACCATTTTTTACAGTTTTGGCCTCTTATCTGTTTTTTCAGGCGGGGATGAAAAGTGCCGTAACACTTTATCTGCCTGTCTATTTAACAAGTCAGGGGGAGAGTCTTTGGTACGCAGGTATCTCTTTATCTATCCTGCAGTTTTTTGGTGTCTTGGGGGCTTTTTTTGCCGGAAATATATCTGACAGGATAGGTAGAAAAAATACGCTGCTTATTAGCAGTATTGCCTCAACTTTATGCATGGGGCTTTTTATCTACTTCGGCAGTATCTATATACTCGCCTTTTTAGGTCTGTTTCTTTTGTCTTCAGGTCCAGTGATTATGGCCAGTGTGCAGGACACACACACCCATATGCCAACATTTATGAACAGTATGTATATGTTGATAAGCTTTAGTATCTCCTCAATGGTTATCTTTGGCGTTGGACTTTTAGGAGATAATTTAGGCCTGCAAACAACCTATATTATCTGCAACGTTTTAGCGATTGGCTCGATTCCTTTTGCCTTTTTGTTAACAAAACAGATCAAATAGAAATTGTAAAATCACGCGAGTGTCAACAGACTAAAATTCTCATTATTATATACAAAATTAATATGCTTATTTAAGTCTGAAGGCGCTGTTGCTTAAGGTAACGTTCTCACTTAACTCAGATGATCATTAAAACTGATTTGTTCTTAGCATTACTAACGTGCAGCCAATAACAACTTCAATATCATTCTCAATAAATTTTGCTTGTAGCTCAGAATGTTCAGTCCCTGGATTTAAAATAATTCTTTTAGGCGCTAAGTATAAAATATCATCAAGATATGACTCTAGAATTTTAGGGTTTACATAAACAGTTAGAGTATGAATATCATTATGGCGATCTTTTAATGAAGTTAAATTAGGAAAAACATTATAACCTTCAACCTTTTTATAACGTGGGTGAATGAGATGAACCACATGTTTATATTCCTCTAACATTTTTAATGCTTTATATGCATATCGATCCGGTTTATGACTTGCTCCTAAAATCGCTGTGTTTTTCAAAGTGTGCTTCCTTATTAATTTATATTGATATCAATACCTTAATACGGGAATAAGCTTAAAAGCTTATTCCGTACTTCTTCATTTTACGAAATAGCGTAGTTTTATGTATCCCTAATGCTTTTGCCGTTGCTATTTTACTGTGGTTATTTTTTAAGGCATCCATAATCACCTGTTTTTCAGCCTCCTCCCTGCCACTTCCCAACGCACCTGGAATGTCACCTTGCCGCTTTTCCAGCGCTAAATTTGCCGTCTCGGCAAAGGGAAAACAACTCAGTTGAATATAATCTTTTTGCGATAGCACACAAGCACGTTCAATGCTGTTTTCCAATTCTCGAATATTGCCCGGCCAGGCATAAGACTGCAGAGAATGCAGTGCCTCTGCGCTGATCCCCTGAATCGATTTATTATGCAGTTGATTAAAGCGCTTAATAAAAGCTTCTACTAAAAAAGGAATATCTTCAAATCGTTGTGCCAATGTCGGCAAAGATATTTTAATCACATTTAAACGGTAATAAAGATCTTCGCGGAATTTACCCTGAGACACCAAATCCGATAAATTTTTATTGGTTGCTGTGATAATTCTGGCTTGCGTTTTTTCTACCTTATTACTGCCAACAGGTTCAAACTCATGTTCTTGTAAAACCCGCAATAAACGCACTTGCAGTGCAGGCGAAATATCGCCGATCTCATCTAAAAACAAGGTTCCCTTACCTGCTCTGGCAAAGTAGCCCAGCTTGTTTTCAAGTGCGCCAGTAAACGCCCCTTTTACATGACCAAACAAGGTGGATTCTAATAAATTTTCCGGTAATGCGGCACAATTAACGGCGATAAAGGGGGCTTGGTTTCTGCTGCTTAAATAATGTAGCGCTTTGGCTGCCACCTCTTTTCCTGTTCCGGTTTCGCCATTAATCAATACCGTTGTAGAGGTATCCGCTACTGCTTCAACCAGACTTATCACCGATTTCATCGCGTCACTATGGCTGCTTAAAAGTGGGGTTTTTGACTGTTGATCAAGCTGCTTTTTTAATATTTCTATTTCCGATATATCGCGGAACGTTTCCGCCCCGCCGATTATCTCTCCTGAATGATCTTTTAACACTGCGGTTGATAAGGTAACAGGAATTTTTCTGCCACGACTGTTAATAAAATAACAACGCTTGTCGATAATCGGTTTACCCGTGCGCAGTGTTTCCCGCAAGGCGCATTGCTCACCGCATAAACTCGAACGAAAAACTTCCGAACAATGCCGCCCTAATGCAGCATTACGCTTAATACCTGTAATGGTCTCAGCAGCGCGGTTAAACGAGCTAATTTTCCAGTCTCGGTCAACACTAAAGACACCATCAGAGATACTCTCTAAAATAGTACTGTTATCTAATGTCTGTTTGCTGGCCATTACATTACTCTCCACAAAAAGAGCGCATTAAGTGCGCTTAATTCATACGCGGCAAACCACCAGAAAAGTGAAGGGCCGGTGGTTTGTGCAAGGTTACTTATGCATCTTCAAATTAATCATACGGATAGTAGCGCCAACACCGGCTAACACTTGATTAGAATTTACCCCTCGCGTGGTTAATCTTTGTCCATTATCCTGCCAAGTCACCAAACATTCTGTTAATGCACTTGTTTGTCCACCAGGGGGAATACGCAGCTGATAATCGAGTAACTCTGGAAATTCAAAATGCTCTTCCGCTAATACTTTTTTCATCGCCCCGATAAAGGCATCAAAACCGCCATTACCGCTACCGCTGCGTTTGTAAATTTTATCGTTAACACGAACCCGGATACTGACTGTCGATTCAAGATCTAAACCTGAGTTAATTGAACAGTTTAATAGCTCAACATAATTATAATCGTTGCGTTCTAAAAGATCCGCAATAATAAAAGGTAAATCGTCAGCACCAATACTGGCTTTTTGATCGCCCAGTCGAACGATACGTTTCAACAGTTTTTTCTGCTGATCAGGATCAAGCTCGATATCCATCGCTTGTAAGTTTTTAGCCAGAGAAGCTTTGCCACTCATTTTGCCAAGTGCATAACGGCGAGAGCGTGCGAAACGCTCGGGTGTTAATGCGGATATATACAGCCCCCCTTTTGTATCACCATCAGCATGAATACCGCTGGTTTGGGTGAATACATCGGCACCCACAATTGGGGTGTTATCAGCAATGCGTTTGCCTGAAAAGTTTTCAACCAGTTGGCTTAAATTGTGGATTTCACTTTCATCAATATTCACTTTTTTGCCAAGTTTATCTTGCAAAACTACCGCAACTTCAGTTAATGAAGCATTCCCCGCACGTTCGCCTAAACAGTTCATCGTACAGTGAATCGAAGAGACTCCGGCTTTGACTGCAAACATCGCATTAGCGGTTGCCAGGCCGTAATCATTATGCGGGTGGAAATCAAACTGTAAATGGGGGAAACGAGCAATCATATCGCTTAAACTGGCAAAGACCTCATCGGGAGACATCACGCCTAAGGTATCAGGCAGCATAAAATGCTGGATGCCGCTATCTTGCAGTTTAGCAACCATATCATAAACATACTCAGGACTGTCTTTATAACCATTTGACCAGTCTTCAAGGTAAATATTTACGCTTAATCCCTGCTGCTGTGCATATTCAATCGTTTGCTTTACATCATGAATATGCTCATCGAGTGTTTTACGTAACTGATCACTGCAATGTTTTAAACTACCTTTGGCAAGCAGGTTTAATACCCTGCCGCCGGTGTCCGTTATCCAATCAACACTTAAAGTATGATCGACAAAGCCCAGTACTTCAATCCGCTCAACCACCCCTTCTGCAGCCGCCCAGCGGTTAAGCTTTGTCACCGCCTCTTTCTCACCTTCAGAAACGCGCGCTGATGCAACTTCGATGCGGTCAATTTTTAGCTTCTGCAATAGTGCTTTCGCGATACTGACTTTTTCAGCAGGAGAGAATGAAACAGCTTGAGTCTGCTCGCCATCACGTAAGGTTGTATCCATTAACTGCACAGTGGCATTTTGCTGCGTCATTGCCTTACTCCATCTATAAACGGGTTTAAAAGCTTATTGAATTGAGTATTAAAATCAATCCGATAAGTTTTCTCTCAAAAAATAAATAAAAAGGCGCAACAGGTGCGCCTTTTATTACAAAAATCTAATCATTGCACTTTCAAAATTTTAACGTGATGATTATTTCCATAACCATGGAAGTGATTTTTTCTGTTTCTCTTCAAACGCGGTGATCTTATCTTCGTGTTTCAACGTCCATGCTATGTCATCAAGACCTTCAAGCAAGGTTTCCTTACGGAACTGATCAACGTCAAAATTGATTTCAATACCGCCAGGTGTCGACAATTTTTGTGCTTCAAGATCAACACTAAACGCAACACCTTCATTTGCAGAAATTTCAGCCATTAATGCAGCAAGTTGCTCTTTGCTGACTATAATAGGCAAAATACTGTTTTTGAAACAGTTGCTGAAGAAAATATCAGCATAACTTGTTGATATAATGGTGTTGAAACCGTAATCTGCGATTGCCCATTGAGCATGCTCACGCGAAGAGCCACAACCAAAGTTTTCTCCGGCAACTAATATCTTAGCGCCTTTAAAAGCCGGTTTGTTGAGCTCAAAATCCGGGTTTGGTGTAACGTTATCGGCAAGGAAACGCCAGTTATGAAACAGGTGAATACCAAAACCTGTGCGTTCCACTTTTTTCATAAAGTTTTTAGGAATTATTTGGTCTGTATCAACGTTACTGCGATCCATTAATGCCGCAATACTCGTATGTTTAATATATGGTTGCATTATCTATTCCCTATTTCCAATCTCGAATGTCTACAAAATGGCCTTCAACTGAAGCAGCCGCAGCCATCGCAGGTGAAACAAGGTGAGTACGACCGCCTTTACCTTGACGACCTTCGAAATTACGGTTTGAAGTAGATGCGCTACGTTGACCCGCTTTCAGCTCATCACCGTTCATTGCAAGACACATTGAACAACCTGGATCACGCCATTCCCAACCGGCGTCGATAAATATTTTATCTAGACCTTCAGCTTCAGCTTGACGTTTCACCGGGAAAGACCCAGGGACTGCAATAGCTTGTACGCCTGCAGCCACTTTTTTGCCTTTCAGCAATGCCGCAGCGGCACGGAAATCTTCAATACGTCCGTTTGTGCAAGAACCGATAAATACGATATCAATATTGATATCAGTAATTTTTTGTCCCGCTTTCAGATCCATATATTTAAGTGCATTTACACATGCTTGTGATTTAACTGCATCGTCAAAATCACTTGGTGCAGGAACAACACAGTCTACCGAAACAACTTGCTCAGGAGATGTTCCCCATGAAACTTGCGGTGCAATATCTTTGGCGTTAAGCGTAATAACCTTGTCAAACTCAGCACCTTGATCTGTCGTCAACGATTTCCAGTATGCAACAGCTGCATCCCAATCATCACCTTTAGGCGCAAATTCACGGTCTTTTAGGTAATCAAATGTAGTTTGGTCTGGCGCGACTAAACCGGCGCGAGCACCCGCTTCAATTGCCATATTACAAAGTGTCATGCGACCTTCCATTGTAAGGTCAACAATGGTATCTCCCGCAAATTCCATTACGTAACCCGTGCCGCCAGCAGTACCAGTCACAGCGATAATTGCCAGTGCAATATCTTTCGCAGTTGCAAAATCAGGAAGTTTGCCTTCAACTTTCACCAGCATAGTTTTAGCTTTATTCTGCTGCAGCGTTTGTGTTGACAATATATGTTCTACTTCAGAAGTACCGATACCAAATGCTAAAGCACCAAATGCTCCGTGTGTTGCAGTATGACTATCACCACAACAAACCACCATGCCCGGATGGATAAAACCATGCTCAGGTACAATAATATGGATAACGCCAGTTTGGTTGCTGTCCATGCCGTACAGGTTGATATTATTTTCAGCACAGTTTGCGGCCATGGTTTCAACTTGTTTTTTCGCAATAGGATCAACAATATTGTAACGATCTTTTGTCGGTACACAGTGATCGATAGTGCCCAGGATGCTGTGTACGTTGCGCACTTTACGGTTTTCTAGACGAAGACCTTCAAAAGCTTGAGGACTTGTCACTTCATGCATCAGATGTCTGTCAACATACAGAAGCGGAGAACCTGATTCTGGTTCATAAACCAAATGTTCATCCCAGATCTTTTCATACATAGTTTTAGTCATTGTTTTCCTTACCACGCTATACGCATTTTGCTATTACAATCTATCGTCCGTTGATAGATACCCGATTAGGATCATTATCAGAGATGGATTGTTTGAGGTTTCCAGAATCTTCATTCTAATTGATCAGCATCAATCTCACAAGATACGAGCTAAAAAATCATTTCTATTATTGATTATTTATGCAATTAATAACAACTTATATTCACTTTAAAACTTTTTTTACCAATAGCTTAACGCACAATGTCTGCTGCAATAAATTAATGACAGGACTTTTTTGAATATAAATGGATGATTTTCGATTAATTCCGTAAGATATGGTGATTAAATTTATCTCTGGGAATATCTATGCAATTTGAAATCATTACTACACAAGCGCAATTGCATGACTTTGTCACCGCACTCGATAATAGCCCTATCTCTCTCGATACTGAATTTGTACGTACTCGTACCTTCGTCGCTAATCTTGGTTTATTGCAGGTTTCACAAAATAAGAAAATCACCTTAATCGATCCGATTGCTATCAATGACCTATCTGAATTTTGGCTGGCAGTTGATGGGAAAAATTTGATTTTGCATGCCAGCAGTGAAGATTTAGAAATCATTCGTGATCATAAGGGCGATCTCAATTTCAAACTGTTTGATACACAGGTCGCGTGCGCATTCTTGAATTTTGGCGCGTCACTTGGTTACGCTAAAATGGTTGAAATCTTGCAAGATGTGATCGTCGATAAAGGTGAATCTCGTGCTGACTGGTGTGCACGCCCGCTAACGGCAAATCAGCTCAATTATGCGGCGGCTGATGTATTACATCTGCAACCTTGCCTGGAAAAATTGCAGCAGCAGCTTGAAAATAAAAACATGACCCGATTTTTTGAACAAGAGTGTCAGACAATTATGGATCTTAAAATGAAAAAAGAAGATCCGGATAATGCTTATAAGTCGTTAAATAATCTATTTAAATTAGACAGACAAGGCATTGCTGTTATCAAAGCTCTGGCTAAGTGGCGTTTGCATACAGCAAAAGAGCGCAATCTGGCACTTAACTTTGTCGTTAAAGCTGACCACCTCTGGTTATTAGCAAATTATCGCCCTGCCTCTATTGATGATCTGCACCGTTTGCATTTATCACCAAGTGAAATCCGAATCCACGGTCAAACCGTTTTGAATATTATCAATGCAGTAGAAAAGCAGGATGAAAGCAGTTATCCCCCTTTTATTAAACGTTTAGTGGATTTTCCCGCTTACAAGAAAACACTTAAATCGATGCGAGACAAAATCACACTCTGTGCTGAAGAACATGATTTACCTATCGAGTTAATCGCTTCTAAACGTATTATCAATGAATATTTAAGCTGGTTATGGAAACTCGACGATATCCAAAGAGAGCGCGCTGACAGACCTAAATTATTGACAGGCTGGCGATTTGAGCTGATCGGGCATCAATTTGAACATTAGTAGCTGACATGTGTATTTTGGGGTTTATTAACAGACCTCAAAAATTTTCCTGCAGAACTTAGGCAGCCTCTCATTTTTAATAAAAAGCACTGTTGTTATGTCTAAATTAAAATCATGGTTACAAAGCGCTGAAATATATCTTGAAAAGCGCGTCGTCATTTTATTCTTCTTCGGTTTTTCTTCTGGACTGCCCCTGCTTTTAATCTTTACTACGCTCGGATTATGGCTGCGCGGAGCGGGTATTAGTCTGGAAAATATCGGCTATTTTAGTTGGATTCCACTCGCTTATGGTTGGAAATGGGTTTGGTCCCCCTTGGTTGATCGCGTCTCCATTCCACTTTTAACTAACTGGTTAGGGCGCAGGCGTGCTTGGTTATTGTTATCGCAAATTGCCGTTGTATTGGCATTGATTGGTATGGCAAATAGTGATCCTCAGCAAAACTTGAGCGCATTTGTTATCTTCGCCCTCATTGTTGCTTATAGCTCGGCTACCCAAGATATCGTGATTGATGCTTTTCGTATTGAATCTGCGCCGGAGAAATTTCAAGCAGCGATGGCCGCAGCATATATGACAGGTTACCGCATCGCTATGATGGTTGCCGGAGCAGGAGCATTGATCATTACTGCCTGGGCAAGTGATGGCGATGCGTATCAGTTATCTGCATGGTCCATCTCCTACTTGGTTATGGCGGGATGCATGAGTGTGGGAATTATTACCACCTTTGTTTGCCATGAGCCAGATTATGAGAATAAACAAAAAGACAGGGATGCACTGATTGCCAGCAAACTCAAACATCAGCATCTACCTAAAACTATTGCGCACTTTTTAGCCTGGCTTGATATTGCGATTGTTGAACCCTTTGCCGACTTTTTCAACCGTTATGGCAAACCTGCCGCGGTTATCTTACTGCTCATTGGCACTTACCGTATTTCCGATATTGTAATGGGAGTTATGGCCAACCCATTTTATCTGGATATGGGCTATACATTAGGCGAAGTTGCGGCAATTTCCAAAGTGTTTGGTGTGATAATGACTCTGCTGGGCGCGGCGCTTGGCGGTGTTTTGCTGAGCCGTTACAGTACCTATTCAATTCTGTTTTTAGGTGCGTGCTTAGTGGTTATCACGAACCTTATTTTTGCCGTTCTGGCTTTTGTGGGTAAAGATCTGGCTTTATTAACCCTGATTATATCAATGGACAATATCAGTGCGGGGATTGCCACCACGGCATTTATCACTTATATCTCTAAGCTCACTAATATTGAGTTCTCAGCTACGCAGTACGCCCTGTTTAGCTCCCTGATGCTATTATTCCCTAAATTTATTGCCGGTTTCTCAGGCGTATATGTTGAGAGCTTTGGTTATATTGAGTTTTTTGTCGGATCGGCATTAATTGGCGTCCCCGTGTTGGGGTTGATTATCTTACTCAAGAAAATAATTGACGAATAAGCGCGTTGTCCAGGACGGTTTTAACCTGTATTTTGCGAACAATATTGAGGAAGTGATTAGCTCGTAGAGAGTGTCTGCCTATCTGAAGGCGATATCGGTATTACCATCAAAGCAATACCGATAAATAGAGAGTGATCTAGATTTAAAAATGAACTGCTTACAACTCCAGCTCGAGTATGCGTTGGTTATTCTCTTCATACTCTTCGCGCGCAGCTGTAATTTCATGGAGTATATTGTCTACATCGGTTTCTTTATTTGCTTCAATAAATATCCCCGTTAATACTGTATTGCTGGATAATAACCCCGCTTCATATAACATCCATATTTCCTGACCATATTTACTTTGTTCAAGTTGCGGCGCAAATTGAGAATAATAACGGGTCATATTAGCCACATCACGCAGTAACATCCGCTTGGCATTATTGTTCGCTGACGCATCGACCGCTTGCGGTAAATCGATTATCACAGGTCCCCGCTCATCAACCAACACATTAAATTCAGACAGATCGCCGTGGATAATGCCAACATTTAACATGGATACAATATAATTCATTATTTCAAGATGGTCTTCCAATGCCTGCTCTTCTGACATAGAGATATCATTAAGACGAGGCGCTGCACAGCCTTCTTCATCGGTGATCAAATCCATCAAAAGCACACCTTCAAAACAGCCATAAGGTTGCGGCACACGCACACCTGCATCGGCTAATTTATAAAGCGCATCCACTTCCGCATTTTGCCAAACGTTTTCTTGTTGTTCACGGCCAAACTTTGAATTTTTTTCCATTGCGCGAGCACGTCGGCCATTGCGCACTTTGCGTCCTTCACTGTATAAAACAGCTTGTTTAAAACTACGTTTACTGGCTTCTTTATATACTTTAGCGCAACGAATAAAATCGCCACACTGCACTACGTAAACAGTTGCTTCTTTGCCGCTCATTAACTGTTGTAAAACACTGTCGACTAAACCATCGTCCACAAGTGGTTGTATTCTTTTCGGTATTTTCATGTTCTCTTTGTACTTTAAATAATGATTAAAAATAAAAGCAAATGCTTTTAACTGCTTTGAAACCTCTCAGAAGAGGTTTAATATGGCTTTATTTTATTATAGTTGCATTTAAAAACGCAGGCTAATTCTGATTCTCCCTGTTATTGAGTCACCTTTTTTATGATCAGCGCGCAAATAAACAAGCCATCTATTAAAATGTGCGCTCGTCGTTAACTTAAACAAGTGACAACGAAGTTCAAAATAGGGAGATAAAAACTACGTTAGCATGGAGGGAGCATAGCATAAACGGGTAAGCAAACATCTTAAATTAGTTATTCTATCAATCAAGGTATTTTAATTAGTCGCCTAAGGAGAGTGAAGTACACTAAACAATTGGACTTATTCCTGCTTTATGTAAAGTCCAATCACTACAGCCTGCAACTCTTTTCATTTTCTCCTGTACCTATAAGCATAAATTCTAAAAAAAATTTAAAATTATTGCTATAAAAAAACTAACGAGGCTTAGTAATAATTTCTTCGCTTTCAGATGCCTGACCTTGCATTATCATTATCTCGACACGGCGATTACGGCGACGTGCAGCCTTGGTGTTATTGTCGCTCAGCGGTTTGCTGTTGGCGTATCCAGAAACTACTAATTTTTTATCTTTCATTCCCTGCACTTTCAACATTTCATGGGCAACCGAAATAGCGCGCTGGGCAGACAGATCCCAATTGGAACGGTACAGTTCGGATTGTACCGGTTCATTATCAGTGTGCCCTGAAATGGTGATCACGCCAGGTACATCCACTAATATTCCAGCGACCTTATCTATTATTGGACGAAATCGAGGCTGTAAAAATGCAGATCCAGATGGAAACGCGCCTTTTTCACGCACACGAATAATTAACTGTTGGCCAAGTGCCTCAATTTCAATCGCACCATCTTCAATCTCTTCTCTTAGTTCAGCTGCTATTTTTTTAGCTAGTCCGTGCTGCGCAGAAACGCCGGGAGCCGGGGTAAAATCTTGCAACTGAGTTTCCTGAGATTCACTTGTTTTATCTTGCCTTGGCGCCTCTTCTTTTTGTCCTTCAGCATCGCTTTCAGATTTCGATTGCGACATGTTTTCAGCCTGCGCATCCTCTTTTTCCGGCGTGGCTACTTTGCGTTCTTTTACATTTTCTTGACCACCGACTCGGCTTGAATCACCCTCCTGGAAATCCAACTTAGCTTTTGTCACCTCAATGGTTTGTTGCATAATAACTTCAATAGGGGTGGGATCGGGTCTACCGGGGGTAAACTCCTGGGCGATAACGGACGTTCCTTTGGGGATATCTTTCACTTCCAGCATCGACTGCACACCAAATGCATATTTCATAGATCCGGCAATTTGCTTGAATTTGAGCACATCCATTTCCGAAAATGAAAGCAATAAAACAAAGAAACACATTAACAACGCCATTAAATCCGCAAATGTCCCCATCCAAGGAGGCAATCCCTCTGGCGGACAGTTGCACTCTTCTTTCATTATTCGCCACTCGCTTCATCAGTGGTCTTTATATTTCGTTTTGATTCGGGAAGGTAATTACGCAATACCCCCTCAATTACACGCGGATTTTGACCGTCTTGAATACCTAAAACAGCGTCGAGTATCAGACTACGATTGAGTTTTTCTTCCGCCGATCTTAATTTTAATTTATCAGATATAGGGATACAAGCCATATTGGCAATCATGGCCCCATAGAGAGTGGTTAATAAAGCAACCGCCATTGCCGGGCCGATTGACTTAGGATCATCCATATTTGAAAGCATTGCCACCAGCCCCACCAGCGTTCCAATCATCCCCATCGCAGGTGCGACATCGCCAAACTGTTTAAATATTTGCGCCCCGACTTCATGACGGTCAGACGTTAAACGAATATCATTTTCCAATGTAGCCCGCACCACATCTGCATCATGTCCATCAACCAGCATATCAACCCCTTTTTGCATAAAAGGGTTACTGATTTCAGCTTCTTCTAGTGCTAAAAAGCCCCCCTTACGTGCTGCATCTGCCATCTCAACTGATTTAGAAATCAATTCTTCAGTTGAAGCTGCTTTAAACATAAAGGCTTTAGCCGCAATTTTAACCGCGCCCAAAAATTGTCCCATGTTATATTTCATCATAACCACAAAGAATGAACCGCCGAATACGATTAGAATTGATACTGTATCCACAAACATACTAATGGAGCCGCCCAATACCATTGCCATAATAACAAAGCCAAAGGCGCCGAGTATTCCTATCAGAGTTGCTAAATCCACAAAATTTTCCTTTAAAATGACAAACCACAACGAAATGCAAAGTATAGCTTTTTCTATTTATATTACAGTTAAACATTTATAATGTTTAACAATATTTTGCATTCAGTCGGAAGCAGATCACAACTTCACTGTTTAGAGACTATTAATCTGAATGATAATTGACTTGTTATCATGTCATGGTACTTTAAAAAATCAAGCGTAAAGGGAGCAATATGGCGTTGAAAAAACCTGAAAACATGCATTACGAGGAAGCAATTAACGAACTGGAAAATATTGTCAGCCAGTTAGAAGAAGGTGACCTACCTTTAGAAGATGCTTTAAAACAGTTTGAGCGCGGCATTTCTCTGGCGAGAAGTAACAGCCAAAAACTACAAAAAGCACAACAACAAGTCAATATTTTGATGCAGCAAGATACCTTGGCACCACTTCAAGAATATAATGAATAATAAACTCTATGAAACAATTTTCAAATACGCTAAATAACTACCAGCAACGCGTAAACAGACAATTAAAGCAATATATCCATAGCGCAGATCCAATTTCACACACGCTCAATAACGCGATGGATTATGGTACGTTATTAGGTGGGAAACGTGTCCGTCCATTTTTAGTTTATGCTGTCGGAGAAATGCTTGGGTTAACATTAAAAAGCCTTGATCCGCTTGCTTGCGCCGTTGAGTGTATTCATGCTTACTCTCTTATTCATGATGATCTTCCGGCAATGGATGATGATGATCTGCGCCGCGGCCAACCAAGCTGCCATAAAAAATTTGATGAAGCAACGGCCATTTTGGCGGGTGATGCATTGCAAAGTTTAGCCTTTGATATTATCTCTATGCCGAATCCATCGATCAATAGCCAAACACAAATCAAAATGATTAATCGGCTTGCTAAAGCATCGGGTGATCATGGCATGTGCGCGGGGCAAGCTTTGGATTTGGCGGCTGAAAACACACAAGTGGACTTAACAACATTAGAAACTATCCATAATGCAAAAACAGGCGCATTAATACAAATTGCTGTTGAGTTAGCTGCATTAAGCAAGCCAGAGCTGCCTGCTGAACATCTGCGATTATTAAATACTTTTTCAAAGTCGATTGGACTCGCATTCCAAGTTCAAGATGATATCTTAGACGTTATCGGCGATACACAAACACTTGGCAAACCGCAGGGCTCAGATAACTTACTGAATAAATCGACCTATCCCAGTTTACTGGGATTAGAGCAAGCGATGGAAAAAGCGCAGCTGCTTTATCAAGAAGCGCTTCATGCTTTATCGCAATTGCCTTATAATACTGAGTTGCTTGAGTCATTTGCTCAATACATTATCAAACGAGATAGATAATTTACGACCATTTTTGCTGCAACCGCTGACCATAACGTTAGCGGTTTTCTCTTTTAATTTTTTAATAAATGCGACTACTATTTATGCCTTTGGATTTAAAAAACTACCCGTTGCTTGCAAACATTAACTACCCTGAAGATCTGCGTTTATTAAAAAAACAGCAATTACCAGAATTTTGCGATGAATTACGCCTTTTTCTGCTTAATACGGTCAGTCAAAGCAGTGGTCATTTAGCCTCTGGTCTCGGTGTTGTTGAATTAACAGTGGCATTGCATTATGTCTATCACACCCCTTTTGATCACCTTATTTTTGATGTTGGACACCAAGCATACCCGCATAAAATATTAACGGGTCGACGTGACCAAATGAGCAGCATTCGCAACTTTAAAGGTTTACACCCCTTTCCATGGCGTGAAGAGAGTGAATACGATGTATTAAGTGTCGGCCACTCATCGACTTCGATTGGTGCTGCATTAGGTATGTCAATTGCGGCTGAGAAGGAGCAAAAAGACCGTAAAGTCGTTGCCGTTATTGGCGACGGGGCAATTACAGCAGGCATGGCATTTGAAGCACTTAACCATGCGGGTGCACTGCACAACGATATGTTAGTGGTACTTAATGACAATGAGATGTCAATTTCAGAAAATGTAGGTGCGCTAAACAACCATTTAGCTAAAATCTTATCAGGCGATCTATATACCCGGCTGCGTGAAAGCAGTAAAAAAGTACTCTCAAATATCCCGCCAATTAAAGAATTAGCGCGGCGCACCGAAGAGCATATCAAAGGGATGGTCTCACCTGCGACGATATTTGAAGAGTTTGGTTTTAATTATATTGGCCCTATGGATGGCCATAATGTAATAGATTTAGTCGATACATTACACAATATGCGTAACCATTCAGGCCCGCAGTTTTTACATATTATGACCAGAAAAGGCAAAGGTTATAAACAAGCGGAACTCGATCCTATCCGCTATCATGCGGTACCAAAATTTACGCCTGATCAGGATCTCCCAAAATCAGCACCAAGCTCAGCGACATTCTCACAAGTATTTGGTGATTGGTTAAATGATATGGCAGACCAAGATGAGAAGCTTGCTGCAATCACACCAGCCATGAGTGAAGGGTCAGGCATGGTCAAATTCTCTAAACGCCATCCAGATAAATTTTATGATGTAGCGATTGCAGAGCAGCACGCCGTCACGCTTGCCACCGGCATGGCTATTTCAGGCTTAAATCCGATTGTTGCTATCTACTCCAGTTTTTTACAGCGCGCCTATGATCAGCTGATTCATGATGTTGCCATTCAAAATCAAGGTGTCCTGTTTGCTATCGACCGAGCCGGCATTGTCGGCGCGGATGGCCCGACCCATCAAGGTGCTTTTGATTTAAGCTTTTTACGCTGCGTACCCAATATGATAGTCATGGCGCCCTCCGATGAGCAGGAATGCCGCAATATGCTCTACACAGGACACTTACTTAAGCAGCCCGCTGCGGTTCGTTATCCACGCGGCGTCGGCACAGGCATTAAAATAGATAAGCAGATGACACAATTGGAGATAGGTAAAGCGAAGATCGTTTATGAAGGCCAAAATATGGCCATATTATGTTTTGGTACCTTACTGCAACAAGCATTACCCGTCGCGCAAAAACTTGGTGCTACGCTAGTTGATATGCGCTTTGTAAAACCGCTTGATAAAGAATTACTGAATCAGCTGAGTAAAACGTATAAACAGTTTGTTACCATTGAAGAAAATAGTATTGCCGGAGGCGCTGGCTCAAGCGTCAATGAGTATTTCATGGCTCAAAAGATAAATAGGTCGGTCTTAAATATAGGTTTGCCGGATCAATTTATTGAGCAAGGTACGCAACAGGAGATCTATAAACTGCTTGGTTTAGACAGTGCCGGTATTGAACTGCAAATAAATAGCTATTTTAACTAATTCGTTGTTAATAGATGCCAATATGGAATACCGTTTATGGAAAAGATGGTCGCCAGGTTATATTTATTGTCTGTTGCCCAAATTTTATTTTGGAAAAAAAGCGGGATAATGCGATGCTGCTCTTGCATCTCGCCAAAAAGGTTAACTTTATCTTCAATCGAGTTTAGTGATTTTTCTTGCTCAAATAGTGCGCCAATATAGCTGGCTAACTCACTATCAACAAATAAATCCTGGTAGATATTATTACTGTCCATCAAAGAGGTCTGCCAAACGGACAGCGTGAAATCATAATCAAATAGCTGCTTATTCCACACTCCAACGTCCGTTACTTCAGTGACAACCAGTTTTATCCCGACCCTTTTCATCATATTCACTAATGCCTTAGCAACTTCTGGCGTATTGCCCACTTCGTCAACTAAAACCAGTAAGGTCAAATAAGCTGGCATCTCTATTTTATCTAATAGATATTTTGCTCTTGGCACATCATAGGTTGGTAATTGGGGATTGGGTAATTCCAGTTCCACTTGCTGCACAGGTGTAAAGGTGGCTCTGACACTGCCCATATTGTTAATAATGTGTTTGACCATCCCTTCTTGATTGATCGCCAGATGGATTGCATTTCTCGCCACACTACGTTTAAAAACATCCGATCGTTTATCGTTAATGGTAAAAAAAACAACGTTCGAGGAAGTCACTTCAACGAGTGATTTAGATTTAGCAAAATGCACAGTATCAATTGTTTTATTGGAAATGGAGGCACTGATATCAATATCATTAGCTAACAGGGCAAACTGCCGCGAATTAGCCGATTTTATTTTAATAAAATTAAGCTCATTGGTGGCCGCTTGCCCCTGCCAATAATCTTTATTAGCGACAACATCGAGGTGAAGAGCTGGATTATATTGTTTGATTTGGTAAGGACCGGTGCCTGAAATTAACAATTTATTGTGCTGCGGAGATATTATCTCTTGCGCTGTATTGGGATCTATTTTGTTTTGCGTATAAAACGCCGCGTCGAGCACAAAAAAATGGGTTAAATAGTCTAAAAGTTGCGTGTTAGATAAAGCGCTGTGCAGATCAAAACTGTATTTATCGACCCGTTTAATAGAGTTGATCCCGGCAAAAAAGCGCTTTAATTGCGGCTCTTTTACTATTTGCGAAAAGGTCCAGATGACATCTTTACTGCTAAGCTGATTACCTGAGTGAAATTTAATGTTTTTCCTCAAATAAAAGCGGGTAACCCCCGGCTTAATGGTTCTCCATTTTGCCACTAAACGCTTCTCTATTTGGCGCTTATCTGTCCAACGAAATAACGGATCAAAAAACAGATTAGCATATTGCAACTCAAGTGGATCGGTTGCATAAGGCGAAAAGAAGACAGGAAGATCATCCACAGCTATCTTAACCATGTCTGACGCTTGGCCATTTTGATTCGCATTGGCAAACGCAGCGGGTAATAGCGTTAGCGAAGCAAGTATGAGCAGATAAGATAACAATCGAGCCATATTATTAACCGTAAAGTTGAATTAAAAATTGTAACGCGATAGCGGCACATAATCCTGCAATAATATCATAAATCATAATGCCAAAGCCGCCATCCACCTTTTTATCTAACCCAAAAATTGGATAAGATAGCTTAATTGTAATCCTTGTAAATCATCACGTTTCATAATGTTAACCTAGCGAAAATGATCCCAGCCTTGAAGCGAAAAAGAGACAGCTTGATGGTCGTCGAATAACTGGATTAACGGCTGCTGCAACAAAGTAACGGCGCCAATCACGGAAATATTAGCCGCTGTAACGTCACTTTTTTCTAGAAGCGTATTTAACCGGGTAATATTTGCAGCGCTGATAGTAAACAACAGTTCATAATCATCACCCCCTGTTAAGGCATATTGATACGCACGCTGCTTATCAATAGTACCGACTTCTATTTCTTCGCGCAGTGAGTCGGATAAAGGTAATTTATCAAGATCGAGTTTTGCAGCACAATGTGAAGATTTTAAGATATGCGTTAGGTCCTGCGTTAAACCATCAGAAATATCAATACAGCTAGAGGCTAAACTGCGTAATAAAATGCCTAATTCAACGCGCGGCTCAGTCAACTCTAAGGCATCGATAAACGCCTGCTCATTTTCCAGCGCTATTGTTTTTTGCTTGCACGCCAGTCCTAATCCACCATCACCTAACTTTCCTGAAACACAGATAAGATCATCAATAAGCGCACCATTGCGCTGCAACGCCAGACCGCGCGGAATAACACCTTGCGCTGACACTGTGATGGATAATGGCCCTTTGGTCGTATCACCGCCGACCAGCGCAACGTTAAATTTATTGGCGAGTTCAAAAAAACCCCGTGAAAATTCGCTAAGCCAGGACTCATCCATCTCTGGCAAAGTAATAGCCAATGAAACCCACTTAGGCATTGCGCCCATTGCGGCTAAATCACTGAGATTTACTGCCAGCGCTTTATAACCTAAACGATAGGGAGAAACATCGGAAAAAAAATGGATATCACAAACCAAACTATCAGTACTCACCGCCAGATGGTGACCGTCAGGTACCTCTAGCAGCGCACAATCATCACCAATTCCCAGCACAATACCACTACCCTCTGCTACCGGGTTATTGTTAAAATATTGGCTAATCAAATCAAATTCGGTCAAACTCATTTTCGGTTTAACTTTAATACACGCTTAGTTGATAGATTTTCATCATCAGCTATTTTACTGTTTTTATTAACAAATATTTTCTTAGGGGCGCGCGGATTATTCTGCTTATTCAGGCCGCGCGGACGCGTTTGCGCGCTCGTTGCATTGCGGGCTGATTTTGGCTGCGTCGTATTCACGGCAGTTTTCGAAGAGGAGGAGACCGCACTGTTAATTTCAGCCATTTCCTTTCCCGTTAAATTACGCCATTGCCCCGATTTTAAGTTATCTAGCGTTACCTTCATAATACGCGTACGTTTAAGCTGCATTACTTCATAACCCAGGTATTCACACATACGACGGATTTGGCGGTTTAAACCTTGCGTCAAGACAATAGTAAATACAAAACGGCTCTGCACTTTTACACAGCATGGCTCAGTAATAGTGTCAAGAATCGGAACGCCGCGCTCCATTCGCTCAACAAAACGCTCACTGAGGGGTTTATCTACGGTGACTAAATATTCTTTATCATGCACATTCTCTGCGCGAAGAATTTTATTAACAATGTCTCCATCACTGGTTAAGAAAATCAGACCTTCGGAGGGTTTATCTAAGCGGCCGATAGGAAAAATACGCGCTTTATGGCCGATTGCATCGATAATATTGCCATACACATCGCGTTCAGTGGTGCAGGTGATACCAATGGGTTTGTTATAAGCAATGTAAACACGATCGGAATTGTTTTCCGCAATTGCATTGATCCGCTTGCCATTTACGAAAACCTTATCACCGGGCTGTACTTTTGTGCCAAGTAAAGGTATCTGACCGTTGATTTGAACGCGCTGCTGCTCAATTAATTTGTCCGCCTCACGACGGGAACAAAAACCTGAGTCACTGATATATTTATTCAGCCGTTTTTCACTGCTTGTGTTCACAATATTATCCCATATACATTATTTTAAACCCAAATTACTTGAGTTTATATGGCGCATATTATACCCGTTATCATTCAAGATGCAAAAATCAGCAAGCCGTAGATGAACAGGTTTTAGGCGTGAAGGTGAAGATCTAACGGGTTAAATATAGACTTCACAACAACCAAGATGTTTGCCTGACGCTTCTAGCTCGTTGTTATAAACCCATGGCAATCGGGTGTTGCAGCGGCTGTTAAATGCATTTTTATTGGTAACGGGTAGATACAGCTAGTCGGAATTGGGTATTTAAGACTCTGTTGATAGCGCCACAGTAAGCCTCAATATGCCCCCCCCCTTCCTTGTTATAACAAAATTAAGTAAGCTAAATCATCCCTGCTTTTCAGTCTCAGAGTCACTCTTTTCTACAAACTCACTGCGCCACAAAACCACCTTGCACTCAGAGCAGGCATGGTAATGTTTGCTATTGTCGGGATTTTCTTTGTCCGAATTCAATAAACGCTCAACTGTTGTCGTAGCCCCACAATAACGGCAACATAATTTCCCCTCTTCATTTTTAGACTTAGCTATTTTTTTGTATTCATCTAAAAAAGGTAATGTTTCCCAGTCTGTTTTACGGGCGGGTTTATTGTGGATTTGCACATAATAAATAAGAGCGATAATAGCAAAAAGGATCAGATATGCGGTCATGACGTTCCTTAACAATAGATTTTGTAGTAAAAGTATTGATAGGATAAAAAGAATAATTTACCTTTTGATCATATCGCTATTTGTTTAGCGTAATAGTAACAAACTGAATGAGTGAAATTAACAGGTAAATTAAACATTCAATCTTGTTCAGTGATTTTCAGGTAAAAAAAAAGCTTCAACATAAGTTGAAGCTTTTTCTTGAATTGGTGCCCGGAGCGAGACTTGAACTCGCACACCCATAAGGCGAGGGATTTTAAATCCCTTGTGTCTACCGATTCCACCATCCGGGCAATCACTTAAGTCGTTCTAAGCAAGTGCGGCGTATTCTATAGAAGTTTTATTGCAGCGCAAGCTGTTAAGGTGAAATAATTTAATAAAAACGCTCAACAGATTGAAAAGCAACCAAATAATACTGTTTTGTTAATATTTTTAACTTTTTTGGGCAAAAAAGTGTTCTGCTAAAGCAGATAATGAAAAAGAGTCATTTTTATAGTGGAATAACAATGAGATGAATTATTAGTCAGTTATTGTATAAAGTGATTATTTTGATTTATATGTGCAATGTTTTTTTTAAAGGATAACTGGCGAACAACCACGTTGTCTCATACAATAGTCATCGCATCATTCCACTTCCAGAAAAACAGACAAATCTTAATACCATTCAAAAAACAAACCACTCAAGGCAGATAAATGCTCATCAAACATAAATTAATCCTTAATACCAGCGTATTCATTGTCAGTATGATAGCAATGCTATCGCTAATGAATTTCTCTTCATCATCTCTGCAAAAAGATATATCAATTGCGCATGATCTCGGACAAATAGAGGTTAATGTATTACAGCTAAGACGCAATGAAAAAGACTTTATTGCACGTAAAGAAGAAAAATATCTCGATACCTTTAATAAAAACATAGCCGTTTTAAATAGCGATATTGACAGCATTAGTCACGATCTTGAGTCAATAGGGGTATCAACGACTGAAGCCAAAAAACTTAAAAATGTGTTGGCTGAATACCAGAAACATTTTACCGCACTGGTAAATTCACAAAAAGTGATTGGTTTTGATTCAAACAGTGGTTTGTATAAAAAATTAACAGACGCCGTTCATATTGCAGAAGTAGCGGTAGGTGATGTCGATTACCGTGCATTAAGTATGATGCTGAAATTAAGACGCAGTGAAAAAAACTTTATGCTCCGTCTTGACGAGAGATATGTTAACGATTTCCAGGACAGTTTCAAAAAGCTAGACACTATCATCTACAAAAGCTATCTCCCTCATTCACAAAAAACTACTATTAATGATGCCTTGAAAATTTACCATAGTGCATTTATGGCTTTAGTAAAAGAACAAAAAAAACAGGGTTATCGCCCAGATCAAGGGTTACAAAATCAGATGCGTGAAACTGTTCATAAAGTTGATAATCTGCTTGCTACCATGGTAAAAAAAGTTGATGGCGCTGTTGCTGAATACCTTAGTTTTATTGAAAAACTAACCTATAGTATTTTTGCACTCGCAATTCTGAGTGCAACCTTAATATCATGGTTTTTAGGTAAAGGGATTATTGCAGCGATCACCTTAATTAAAAATTCAATGGTGAGAGCGGCACAAACTAATGACTTAACCATCAAGATATCCACTAGCAATAATGATGAATTGGCAGATATGGCCAACGCATTCAACAATATGCTCAGTAATTTCAAACATTTAATAATTTCAGTCAATCAAACGGTTGCCAGTGTCAAGAATGCAACGGCTACACTGGTCACTAATATTCAGCAAACCAATGCTGGAGTGGCATCGCAAATGCAAGAAACCGATATGGTCGCAACAGCCGTCACTGAAATGGTGGCTACAATTGAAGAGATTGCCAGTAATACAACAGATGCTGCTGATAAAGCGCAGCAAACAAATGAGAATGCAAATAAAGGTCGATCAGGCGTTGAAGTCACCATCAAGCAAATCGCCATACTTTCAGATAAGTTAATCGCGTCGGAATCCGTGGTTATTGAGCTTGCTAAAGATAGCCAAACTATTGGCTCCGTACTTGATGTTATTCGCGGCATTGCAGAGCAAACCAATCTACTGGCACTCAATGCAGCCATTGAAGCAGCCCGCGCTGGCGAGCAAGGACGAGGTTTTGCCGTTGTTGCTGATGAAGTTCGATCACTTGCCAGCCGTACACAAGAATCAACAAAAGAGATAGAAACTATTATTAGCACACTGCAAACCAGAACCCAGAGTATTGTAACGCTGATGACAGAGTGCCGAAATGAAGGCAAAGAAAGCACTCATCAAGCATCAGAAGCGGGCCACATGCTTGAAGAGATAAACACTGATGTAGTGAATATAATGGATATGACTACCGCCATTGCCACGGCTATTCAAGAACAAAGTACGGTGGCATCAGAGGTGAATCGACATGTTGTTTCTATTCGTGATGTCGCAGAAATTGCAAGTGAATCTGCGCAACAAAACGAGCAGATGAGCGGCGAGTTATCGCAACAGGCAAATGCGTTAACCAATGAGATAAAACGATTTACTATCTAATCCGCTAGGAAATACTCTTAAGGGTAAATTAAAAAAGGCGAATAGATAATATCTATTCGCCTTTTTATTGCAGCTTCCTAAGTAACCTAGGATCTGATTAGCAGTTACCCAGATTAATGTCTGAATTATTGCAGCTATAAAAAACCCACTTTGCTGCTTGCTTGATGGTTTCAAGGCAAATTACAAAATGGGTTTAAAAAGTCAAAGAAGGGTTAATCGGTTGTCTATTCTGAAATTTTACTCTTCACCACCGGGCATTTTTTTCAGAAAACAGGTTAATAACACAATACGCACACCATTAACACGCCCTTCAATATGTTCAGGATTATCCGTTAATGCGATATTACGCACCGGTGTGCCACGTTTAGCGGTGAAATTGCTACCCTTAACATCCAAGTCTTTAATTAACGTCACGTTATCGCCCGACACTAAAATCGTACCATTAGAATCACGTGTAGGTGCTACCTGCTCAATATTATCGGCAGCAACACCATAATCAGCCCACGCTTTTTGCTCATCTTCCATATACATCATATCAAGCAGGTCTTGTGCCCACCCTTCGCTTGTAGCTAAACGCGTTAGTAGGCGGAATGCCGTGACTTGTACAGCGGGAATTTGACTCCACATGCTGTCATTTAAACAGCGCCAGTGGTTATTATCCATCTCGCTGTTTTTTTCAATTTGTGAAAGACAAGTTTCACAAACTAATACTGATTTGTCCGAATTCGGCTCAGCAACGGGCGGCACTTCATAAACGCTAAGATTATCAGTTGCGCTACATAGTTCACATGCAGCGTTACTACGCTCTAACAAGATTTTTTTAATGGGCATGAATTAATACCTTACAATTTGGAGGGGGTAAAAGTGGCGCGTATTATACCCCTTATCATTCAAGATGCAAAAATCAGCAAGTCGTGAGGTGAGCAGCTTATAGGCGTGAAGTTAAAGCTCTAACGGGTATCGACCCAAGCCGCGTAAAAATGCGAGTTCAGCATTTTAAGCGGCTTATTATCAATATAGAACTAGTCGCAGAGAGTCACTGTTTCGCCTGATGCGGTTTCACTCATCACATTCAATAATGAATACTCAAGTAAACTGTCCTTATAGGTATCTTGCTCAAGTGACATGAGCATCACACCACCGGCATAGCTCAGTGCATAATCAGTTTTATAGATAACCGTTGGAATACCATTATAATTACGATCTAGACTTTCATCAGTACAGGCATATGCACGTTTGGCGTCGATAATTTCAGCGTAAGTGTCAACGCTATCGCCAGCCGAATAAAGGGGGATACCAAGGACTAATTTATTTTGAATAAGACAACGTCCAGTCCAATAATCGATGGCATCAATGGCATCTTGCTGAGATGAATGGAGATCATCACTGTTATCCGTATCAAAAGCCCTGACATTCACAAAATCTACATAATCAAACACCGAGCTGTCAATCACGTCTGCAAGATCTTCATCATCATCACCGACGCCGGAAATAACCGATATACTAAAAAAATAACCGTCATCCCATAGCGAATCAGAGAGCTCTTCCACTAAATCTTCAAAAAGCTCTCCTTCATCATCATCCGATGGTGTCTGCCAATTCAGATCAACCCCCTCAAGATCATTGTCTTCAAGGAACGTAATAACATTATTTACAAATGTATTAGTAATAGAGGAAGAGTTAGCAATAGTTTCAAAAGTACTAGCGTAACCAGGTCCACCAATGGAAATACCAACAGTGGCTCCTGCCGTGCGAGCGTCTGAAATCATATCCGCAAAATCATCCATTTCAGCATCATCAAAATCGTTTAGACTCCCATCTGCATTAACTGTTAAATAAGTGTAAAGAAGATATGTTAACTGTTCATAATCTACATCATCCAGATTATCCCTATCATTGCCATTCCAATAACCCACTTTTTTGAAGTCAACATAGGTGGTGTCAGTGTCGCAGACAGCGTCTTCCATAGATTCCAAGTCATCGATCATTGACTCAAACATCCCCTCACAAGCGGTTAAACTGAAAAGAACCAATAAGCTCGGCAGTATTTTTTTATTATTAATGTGTTTTCTTATATTAAACAAAGTTGCCTTCCATTCATCTATTTATTTATAGGGGATAATATCACTTACCTAAAGTGGAGAAGCAAGTTAAAATGAATCGTTATTACTTTATCACTCTTATTAGGCAAAAAATTCTATGAATGAAACATTGAACATTGCAGATCAAACACTGATCCTGCATCGTCATCCAAGAAACAAGCAAGAAACACTACAAGCATGGGATTCAGCTGATGAATACCTGATTAACTACTTTAACGATAACGAGCTTGGGAAACATCTTGGCGAAGATGAGCAAATGCTACTGATCAATGATGGCTTTGGTGCATTGAGTTGTTATTTTCAAGAATTTGAACGTACCGTTATATCGGACTCTTACCTGTCTCTGAATTCTATTAAACTCAACCTGCAGCGTAATAACTGCTCGGAAGAGAATATCCTTATTCAAGACAGCCTACAAAGTTTCCCGAAAAACATAAAATTAGTGTTTATTAAAATCCCTAAAACGCTCTCCTACCTTGAATATATTTTACAACAGCTGCGTGAGGTTTTATCGCCAGAAACCATTATTGTTGCAGCGGGTAAAGTGAATATGATTCACAACTCTACACTGCAGTTATTTGAACAATATATCGGCAGCACAAAAACGTCGTTAGCTAAAAAGAAATCACGTTTGATTTTCAGCTTAGTTGAACAACAGCAAGTACCTGAAAAAGAGATTGCAATCACGTGGGAAATCGAAAAACAGCAATGGAAAATTCATAACCACGCCAATGTTTTCTCTCGTAACCATCTAGATATTGGTGGTCGTTACTTAATGGATAACCTGCCTGAAGGTGATTTTTCTAAAATTGTTGATTTAGGTTGCGGTAACGGTATTGTCGGTATGGCTGCAGCGGATGCGTTCCCTAAAGCACAAATCACCTTTATTGATGAATCTTATATGGCGATTGATTCTGCGCGTATTAACATGCATAAAAACTTACCTGAAGAGCAGGCAGAAAACGCACGTTTTGTAGTGAATAACGGTTTGGTTGGTTTTAAACCAAATAGTTACGATCTTATTTTGTGTAACCCTCCGTTCCATCAACAGCAGGCGATTACCGACAATATTGCATGGAGCATGTTTAATGATGCACGTTTCTGTTTGGTCGATGGTGGTGAGCTTGTTATCGTGGGTAATCGTCATCTAGATTACCAAGACAAATTAGAACGTATTTTCGGTAACTGTGAACTGGTCACTGAGAATCAAAAATTTGTTATTTTACGATCTGTAAAAACGGATTAATTTTCCCAAAAAATTAAAAAAAGGCAACTCAATGAGTTGCCTTTTTTGTTTCCGAAATGCAGTGACAAACATAAAAAAACCGCTTAGTTTGCACTAAACGGTTTTTAGATTAAGCGGTTAGGTTGATTGTTTAATGAAATCTAAAATACCCACTGAATTAGCGAATACGAATAAGATCCCCAGTGGCGCAATATAACGTAGTAAGACCATTACAAGAGTGAACTGCCATTGCGCAAGATTAAACTCTTTTTTAACCACGTCAGACTTCATCACCCAACCCGCAAAGATTGAAATTAACAATCCACCGAGCGGCATTAAAATATTTGTGGTTAAATAGTCGAACATAGCAAAAATATTGTCCCCCATAAAACCAAAATTAATTTGCGCCCATTCTGTGCCTGCTAGGGAGAACACAGTACCTAGACTGAAAATCCAGATAACAACACCCGCAATAATAGCCGCTTTAACACGAGAGAGTTTCTGACGTTCTTCCAGGTAAGCAGCACTGGCTTCAAGCAAAGCGATTGCAGAGGTAAATGCAGCAAATAAAATCATGATAAAGAACAAAGTACCGAAAAAATCTCCCATTGGCATGGAGCCAAAGGCAATCGGTAGAGATTGAAAGAGCAAACCAGGGCCGGCACTTGGCTCTAAGCCATGCGCAAATACGATGGGATAGATGGCTAAACCGGCGATTAAGGCAACCACAGTATCAGCAATAGCAATCATAATTGAGGTTTTCGCGATGGACACGCCTTCCGGCAGATACGCCCCATAGACCATCATAACGCCAGACGCTAAACTGAGTGTAAAAAAGGCATGCCCCAATGCCACTAATACCCCTTCGATGGTAAGTTTAGAAAAATCGATATCAAACATAAATGAGAACGCAGCCGCAAAATCCCCCACTACAGCCGAATAGAGCATAATACCGACAAGCAAGATGAATAATGCAGGCATCAAATAGGTAACCGCCGTTTCAAGCCCCCCTTTCACGCCCTTAGAGATAACGTAGATAACGGCCGCCATGGTTATTGTTGTCCAGGCAAGCAGTTTCGGGATACTACTAACTAAATCGCCAAATAGGTTACCGATCACCTCTGCATTTGTAGCAGGATCAGCGGCAGCGGCACTAAATTCACCGCTTCCTGCGTAGAAGACATAAGCGGCAGCCCAACCAGCGATAACGATATAAAAACTTAAAATCAGGAAACCTGCGAGCACGCCCATTGAACCTATAATAGACCAGTGTGATGAGTGACCAGATTCCTTGGCAACAAGCGCAACAGCATTCGCAGGGGTAGAACGACCACGTTTACCAATGACAACTTCAGCCATCATTATCGGAATTCCGATAAATAACACACATAAAAGATAAACAAAAACGAATGCACCACCGCCGTTTTCTCCCATAATATAGGGAAATTTCCATATATTACCTAATCCAACTGCAGCACCCGTTGCAGCTAAAACATATGCGTATCGACTTGACCATCGATTTGAAACATGTGTGTCGCTATTCATTTAAAACCTTTGCGTTAATAAAATATGCGTCTTTATAGACAGAAGCGGCAGTGAATTCAAGCAAACAAGCCTGTTAAATTTACCAAAAAATAAGATATTAAAAATCAACGCGTGCATACAATATAAAATCAGTGAATAAACACTCACTAATTGCAATGTTTTATACATAAACATGCAAAAGGAAGCGTTTTTTATTTTTGGATTTAAATTGTTAAATTGGAGTTAAGTTAACATTAAAAACGATTCTATTATGGCAATAAATATAACCGTTCGAGTCAACACGACGAATGTGCGCGCCGTTATTTTAGCCGCTGAAGATGATTAAAGGTCAGTCTGTTTTGCAAGGTGATTATTTTAATCAAAAAGTGCAAGCGTACTTATGGATAATTAAAGAAGATTATTTACTGGAAAGCAGCACACACTGGCAGATCAGAAGATAAAATAAGCAGGCTTATTTTATCTTCTGGTCAACTGTCTATTAAATATTATTGATAATTTTCTTAACCAGTTGCGGGCCGTGATAGATAAAGCCCGAGTAAATTTGTACTAAGCTTGCACCCGCCTCTATTTTTTCTTTCGCAGCGATCACGCCATCAATGCCGCCAACGCCGATAATCGGGATTTGCCCTTGCAGCTGCGCGGCAAATTTTGCAACCACCCGTGTACTTTTACTTTGCAATGGCCGGCCGCTTAATCCGCCCTCTTCGCCTGCATGGGACATGCCTTTGATTATCTCACGATCCAGTGTTGTATTGGTTGCGATTAAACCATCAATTTTATATTTAAGTAACGAGGATGCAATTGCTTCAATTTCTGCATCACTTAAATCCGGTGCAACTTTTAATGCAATAGGAACATACTTATTATGCTTTTCTTGTAGCTCCGCTTGACGTGTTTTTAGCACATCTAAAAGTTCATCAAGCGCCGCACCATATTGTAATGAACGCAATCCAGGTGTGTTCGGGGAGGAAATATTCACCGCAATGTAACCTGCATATTGATACACTTTATTGAGGCACAGCAGGTAATCATCTTTTCCCTGTTCAACTGGCGTGGAGAAGTTTTTACCTATATTAATGCCAATCACGCCTTTAAATTGACTCTCTTTTATATTAGCAATCAGGTTATCAACCCCCTGATTATTAAAACCCATGCGATTAATAATACCTTCAGATTCTAAGACACGAAACAATCGCGGTGATGGATTTCCCGGTTGCGCAACGGGTGTTACCGTGCCGACTTCAATGTGGCCAAAGCCCATTGCGCCAAAAGCATCGATACATTCACCATCTTTATCAAGCCCTGCAGCAAGTCCCAATGAATTAGGAAAGGTTAACCCCATCACTTGCACTGGCCGTTGCTGCACTTTCTGGCGGTAAAAAAGGTCCAAAACAGTCCCATAGGTTAATTTAAGCTGCTTTAATGATAAATCATGTGCTTTTTCAGGGTTTAACATAAATAAAAAACTGCGCATAATACGATAAAACATAACAAAGGCCTTTAAAGTAAAGTGAAAAGTAAGCTGAAAAATAAGGTGGTAAATAAATTAGCGCTATTGTACCGTTTATCGGCTAAAGCTGTACTAGTAAAAAAGAAATAATAGAGGCTTCGCTTAGTAAGCAATAATAGCTTGGTAAGCATGAATGCGAGCACGCCAGCCTTTTAACCAACGAAATTCATCTCTGGGCGAATTTTTAACCCGTCTTGTTAGCACTTCATCAGCAGATAAACCAAAAGCACGTAGGGGATTTTCATATTCTTTCGGCATAGTTAATAACACCTGTTTAAGCCCCCATCCCTCTCCCTGATAGCGCTCTTTTTTCGATACACCATCACCTTTGAAGTTTATATAATCAAGCAGCGTAAAAAGTCCCGCAGTTGTTGAGGTCAATTGGGCTAGATTCGCTTTTATACGTTTTTTTTGTTGAGTATTACAATCCGCAATGATCCTTGGAATGGCCGCCTCGAGACGCAATACAATGAATTTAACCTGCAAATCGAGATGCTCACTTAAAAACGAGCGCAACCCAGTGAGCTTTTCACCGTTAAACTCACTATAAAACTGCTCGCGCGATTTCCACGGCGCAAGAGGTGTTGCAAAAAGCCAAGGGGGTGGTTGCACCCCATTATTTTTAAAATAGTTTAACAACTCAGGAAATTGCTCTTTAAAAGGCCCTTTCCCCTTATTGGGATACCAAATAAAATGGCCTAAACCAAGCGACGGGAAATTTTCACCGCGGTTCCATGTGGTTAAGTGTTGTGATTTCTGCTGGCCCTCATTTTTCCAAATAAGTAAACCTAATGCTTCTGTTTGTTGTGTTGTTAGATTGAGTTTATACGATTGGCTGCATGCAGATAACGTACTGATGAATAAGCTGATAGCAAATAGAAAACGGAGCATAGTATAGGCCTATGGCTGATAAAAAGAGAAGAGGGAATTAAACAACGAAATGAAAACTCATGCTATTTATTATCGCATCGCGATGCTCTTGTCCAGCCACTTGCTGATACGCATCGAGTGCGCCCCTTTGCTTAGGTGAGGGTTGATCATAACCGATCGACTGATCGATTGAATCTTTCTGTTTTTCAGAGAGTACCATTGAAAAAACAGCGGGTTTGGCTTTTTTTGTAACAGGCGCAACATCACTAACACTGGCTTGTGACGGTTTTTTTACAATCGCCGCTTTGCCAGTATTAATCGGTTTGGTTAAAAACGTTGTATTATTGTTTATTGCCATAAATAATCCCAACCACTAAATACAATGAATTACTCTCTTCCAGGTAATTTTTTCCATGTTATTTTATCACGTAAGTAAACCGGGGTTGCTAATTCAGGTAAAACAGTTAATGAATTTTTGACGCAACTCACCACATAATCTAACATATATCGGGCATTTGGAAACTCAATATCAAGCTTGCGGGCATCCTTAAAGTATTCCATTAACTCAGGATAAACAGCCCAACCAGAGCCAACTAACACCGCATTTTGTACTACATCTAACTCAAGCGCCAATAAATCGGCAGGTTTAATCACCACTTCTTCATTCAGCAGTGTCATTAAACTGTTTTTCAGCTGGTAATGGGCAAAATAAACCTCACCCATGCGCGCATCAATAGCCGCGTAGACATCCGTAACCTGCTGAGTTTTATAAGCCTGTTGCGCCATCGCCTGCAATGTTGAAACACCGACCATCTCTTTTTCTATACCGTATGCTAAACCTTGTGCAATACTAATGCCAATTCTAACACCGGTAAAACTGCCCGGTCCACGTCCATAAGCAACCACGTCAATATCAGCCAGTGTCAAACCAGATTGCTGCAGCACTTGCTCAACAGTTGGCAGGATTTTGCTGGTATGTTCACGGGGTGCCAACATAAACTGCTCACTAATAAGGTGTTCTTTATCTGTTCTACAAAGCACCGCAACTGAGCACGCTTCAGTTGAAGTATCCACACATAACACATTTAACTGCTTAGACATATTTGACCTATTTATTTTAAAACGGTTGATCAATTTTCATTAATCAATGGTTTTATCTTATAATCTTGCCGCTGACAAGGAATAACCACACACGATCCGTTTAATCGATCGTTTTTAAAAATTCTATCGCGTTTTCAAGCGATCGGGTTCGCGGCATGCACGGTAAACTATTCAGAAATAAATTTCCATATTTACGCGTGACCAAACGATTGTCGCAAACAATCAATACGCCCCTATCCTGCTCGGCGCGAATCAAACGCCCGACGCCCTGTTTAAAGGTAATAACGGCTTGGGGTAACTGGACCTGCATAAAGGGATCTTTGCCTTTTAACTGCGCATCTTCTATGCGCGCTTTTAATAACGGCTCATCGGGTGACGTGAAGGGAATTTTATCAATAATAACGCAGGATAAAACCTGCCCGCGCACATCAACCCCTTCCCAGAAACTGCCCGTTGCCACCAGCAGTGCATTGCCATGGCTAACAAATTCATCAAGTAACGCTTGTTTGCTCTTTTCCCCCTGCTGTAATACCGGCAGGGTCAGCGTTTGCCGGAAGCCGGCCGCCAACTGATTCATCATGGAGTGGCTGGTACACAAAAAGAAACAGCGCCCTTTGCTGGCGCGGATAACCGGCGCTAATAGTTCCACTAATTTTTCAGCAAGTCCCGGAGTGCCCGGCTCCGGCAGTAATCTTGGGACTACAAAGAGGGTCTGCTTGGCGTAGTCAAAGGGGCTGCTTAATTGTAGACATTGGCTGTCCTGCAAACCTAATAACTCGGTAAAATGGTCAAACCGCCCTTTTACCGACAGGGTTGCTGACGTAAAAATCCAAGCGGCTTCCTTTTTCTGACACTCTAACTGAAAACGTTGCGCAACACTCAATGGGGTAATATTTAATGAAAAATGCTGTTTGCTGCAATCAAACCAATAACTAAATCCACTTTCATTGACGCTATTTAATTTTTTAAACAGTAAGGTAAATTGGTTTAAACGTTCAAAACAATGATCTAATACTTCACTTTTACCTAACAGATCACAGATCACCTCATTTAAAAAATTCATAACCTGCAATAAACGCTGCGCATGGTGTTTCATAGCAGGTTCGCGCAACTTATCACGCCAACTGCCCGTCTCTTTGTCGGTGGCAAACGCCAAACGAAAATCCAGCACAGTCATACGCAATTGCTCCGCCGCTTTGGACATCTGTTTGGCTTCACGCATTTCAGTGCGATAAACAAAATCAATCTCTTTGGCCAGTTCAAGAATTTGCCGGCTGGAAAGTGATTCACCAAAATACAAACTGGCAATATCGGGCAGTTGATGGGCTTCGTCAAAAATATAAACGCCCGCTTCCGGCATCAGTTCACCAAACCCGGTTTCTTTCACCGCTAAATCTGCAAAAAACAGGTGATGATTGATCACAACCAAGTCAGACTGCATCGCTTTTTTGCGCGCTTTAACAATAAAACAGTCGTCAAAACTGGGGCAGTCACGGCCAAGACAGTTGTCATTATTGCTGGTAATAGCGGGGATAATAAAGGCATCTTCCGCTAAGTTGTCTATCTCTGCAATATCCCCTGTTTTTGTCGACAAGGACCAGTTTTTAATTTTCACCAGTTCGATTTGCAGCGCCTTCTCTTTATGTCGACTTTCTAACATAAAGCGATTTAAGCGTTCATTACAGAGGTAGTTGCTGCGTCCTTTGAGCAGCGTCACAGTGCCGGTGAAATTAGTCGCTTCAACAAGTAACGGGAGATCTTTTAAAAAAAGTTGTTCCTGCAGTGCTTTACTGCCTGTGGAAATAATTATCTTGGACGATGCTTGTTTATCAAAAGACAACAATGCGGGGGCTAGATAAGCAAAGGTTTTACCCGTTCCCGTTTCCGCTTCTACCACTAATTTTTGTTTGCTTTTGATCGCATTTACAACCGCGTCTGCCATCTCAACTTGCGCATCTCGCGCTATAAAGTGAGGCAGTTTTTGGCTGAGTGCACCCGAGGGGGAAAAAAAAGATGAAATCAAAACAGTTCACTCTTATGGCATATAATTAAAGGCTAACAGAGGTTATTCTACGTCAATTAACAATAATTAATAAGAGTAAATTGATTATGCCTAAGCTACATTTTTTAGCAGAGCAACTTGGCAGCGAATTTAAAACGATCCAGGCAATGGTTAATATTTACTGTCGCGCCCACCATCACGCCTCAGGAGAGTCGGTTCCTTGTACTCAATGCAGGGAATTTATAAGCTATGCGAATGAAAAATTAGATCGTTGTCCTTACGGTCAAAACAAACCGACCTGCAACAGATGTCCTATTCACTGTTATAAAAAAGAGCAGCGAGCGCAAGCAAAAGTGATTATGCGCTATGCCGGCCCGCGTATGTTATTAAGCCATCCGATTTTAGCGATAAAGCATCTCATTGCAGAGCGGCGCCCCGTGCCAAAAAGGATTCCCGATAAGGCATCGAATCGGCATATTCGTCATGCGGGTAAGTAGAACGATGATTCTTGCGCAAAATCCTAGCGAGAGCATGTAGCCGAATTGGTTTGCTATATGCTTTCGCTTGTGGCTGATGGTTTAGCCTTCATTGTTGGTATTCCGCCCTTGACGGCGTGTTACTTTTTCTCAACAGCAAGCAAAACGTAAACGGAAATTATCGTAGCCACTTAGTTTTAATTTGTAGTGTATTGAATTAATTTAAAACTAAAAGTGGTTGTTCTTTCTCTTTAACCGCTCGACATTGTCAATATATCGGGACGTTTAGATAAGGACAACCAATTGATTAAGCATTTTGCTTTTTTCTTGAAAAGCCAATTCCGACTAAAGCGAGCCCAAGTAAAGCAATAGAAGTTGGTTCTGGAACTGACACATCGCTAGCAACATCAATCGATACAAATGAACTTTGATTACTAGCAGGGTAATAAACAGCTTGATTTATTGTATTAATGTTTCCAGTTTCCCAACCAAAAAAGAAATCATTTGAAGTAGATAAGTCATTAAAAACAAGCCAATCGAAATTATTACTCCCAGCTGACAACCAATTACTGACACTTAAACCATCCCAAGCAAGCGAATATGGGGCCGTTGTCGAATAACCAGAAGCAGCATACTCACCTCCTGACCAACTACCAATAGTTGCACTATCACCACTGTTAGTAACACTAAAGTCAGTAATCGAGTAAGTATCAGCGGTTGCCGTTCCTCCACTAGATGTTCCATCGGTAGTGAATTGCCCTGAATTTGAACCAAATGACCAGTCCCACATTATTGTTGCATTTGCACTTGAAGCCAATAGACTCAATACGAATACATAAACTAATTTTTTCATTTTATTCCCCATAAATGTTTAATAAAAAATAAAAAGCATATTTCACGCCAACTTTTATATTACCTTTATTTTCAATGTCTTATATATTCCTAACAATCTGCCCACCGAGACAAGTGCAAATTTTATCGACACCTTGATGTTGTGTTGTAACATTATTTTCAGCTTAGTAGGAAAGCAGGGACGTACTGAGGTGGTGCGTTAAGAAGTGGTTGGGCAGCACAAGAATAAAAAACGTCTCGGACGGCACTGTGAGTTATGCGATAGCATAGTGTCACGAACAAAACTCTCTTTACCTTATTTCTCTTGCTGTTGAGAGAGCATGACTCCCTCGAACTGCGAAACTGCGTTTCGGTTTCTCATCGTCTACACGCCGTCAAGGGCTTAATACCAACAATGAAAGTTAAATCAACCGTCACAAGCGAAAACTTACAAACAACCGCTGCGGCTATCTACATTATTACTATTCAAAGCAAAGCGGGCTATGCCTAACCGCACCCTTGCTTTATTGAAAGCAGATCAATAAGCGAAATAAATCTGCACTTAAGGCTAATTGCTTATAATCTTACTCAACGGGGAACAGACCATAGTATCAAGAGTTAATTTACCGCTGGATGAGCATTCTCTGAGAGATATTTTTTCATCATCTGGTAGAGATGATTAATACGTTCAGTCTGCGGTAAAGTTTTATAGATAGCCTCTAAATAGCCCCGTTCAGCAGTTAATGACAAGGCTTTATCCGTATTAATATCAAAAACCCAACCCATCTGAACGACTTTAATATCAACAATGGTTTCAATCATACTGTAAGAAATAATATGCTGTTGTTTAAGTGCCTCATAAACAGGAAACGAAAGATCTTTACCCGCAGGTAAATTATGCACAACAGTCGGGTTGTCTTTTTCCAATCCCTGCTGATAATAACCGAGCACCACTTTCCAAATATCGAGTTTATCCGCATCCCGTAGCAGTTTACAGATTTGCAACGTTCTATCAGTAAGGCCGTCTGTGATCACAGCTTTATTATGGTTTTCTACTGCTGTTATTATCAACTGGCTTTCTATGGGATCTAAAGGGTTAAGAATATTCAGTTCTTTTATAATACGCACACCTAACGCGGCGTGATCTTCTGATTTAAAGTCTGAAAAAGTACCGTACCTTTTAAGTTGTTCGAATCGGCCAACATCATGCAAAAGCGCGGTTGTTAACCCGATAATCTGATCATTTTCAGAAAGGTCAGCACAAATTAAAGCCATATTGCTGCAGACACGTAGTGTATGTTCTTTTTTTAACAAAATATTTTCTCTATCTGCATTAAGGTCAGATAAAAAACTATCCGTATATTTTAAGAACCATTTTTTTAATTGCTGATACTCTTTTATATTCATTTAAATATGTTCATCAGTTTTAAAATTTATGCAAAGAAAGCTGTGTAACCTTGCGTACTCGATTTCCATATAATCAATTAAGCAAAGTAAACTTGCTGCTGTTCCCATTTTCTGAACCTATTAGATACCTGAATAAATCATCTTAAATCCAATAACTAACAATATGGTATGGACTATACGGTGAAAATTAATATTGTATTTGAACAGTAAATGATAGCCCCACATTCCGAGAAAAGTGCCTATAACCAATGCTGGAATAGCTTTTATACCATAATTAAAAACATCTTCAGTTAATAACCCTTTGTGCCAAAAAATAAAAGCAGTTGGGAAAAGTTGTACTAAAAACAAACAAGATAACGTCCCTTTAATCTTATGTGCAGACCAAGGCAGCATAGAAGTATAAGCAATTACCGGCGGCCCCGATGCGCCTACGCTAGCACCGCAAGCACCCGAAAAAAAGCCAGCTAACAAGCTACTTGGCAGATTTTCTTTACTAAATAAAGTTGATTTTGAACTTAAAGAATAGATGCTTGATACAACTAAGATACACCCTAAGATCAATAGCAGTGTTGTCTCGGGAAGATAAGTCAATAAACTTGCCCCAAAATAACACCCGGGCAGTGAACCGATAAAAAGAATACCAGCTGTAGACCAATCTATATGTTCACGTAATTGCCATATAATAGGCAGTGCTAATGGCGCACTGAAAATAGCAATTAAAGGAACCGCAACCTTAACGCCAATAATTAAAGATAAAAAAGGAATGGTTACTAAGGCAATACCAAAACCAGTTAACCCCTTAATAAAACCACCACAGGTAATAATAAAAAAAAATAAAAGTAATGTGAGATTCACGATTAATTAAACATCCTATTAGTGCGATAAGTTTGAGCATCTTTTAAGCAAAAGGCAGGATAAAAGTACCTTATCTGTCTTAAAATTATCTGTTAAAAAACATCATACTCTTACAAACTGAAAACTAACATTGCACAATGCTAGACTGACGAAAAATGAAAGGCTTGACCCTATTACCATTAGTTTCAATACAGAAAAAAAATATGGGCTAGTAAAAACCACTTGATAAGCGTACGCTTATCAACTTCATTCTACTTATATCCCTTCTCGAAGCGAGTCAAAATGCCCCATAAGTCCAATCAAACTTGCTGTGTTCACGGTGGGAAACGCAATGGTTGCGGTCGCAAGCCCGGCGTGAAAACTCAACCTATTCGCCTGCCTGCATGGTTGCTTGAGCAATTGAGTGAAGAAGGAGATCCAAGACAGCTGATTATCGACGCCTGCCTTGCACAGCATCCATCGATCTGTAATAAAGGCTCTTCGTTCAATGACTAAATCTAAATTTATACTGCACTATTTCCTGCTAAACAAATTTTCTTATTTGTTTGCGATTGTCTGTATTTTTTTCGTTAATTACCTGCAAGTGGAAATTCCGCGCTACATCCAGCTTGCCGTTGATCTACTCAACGAGTCAACACGGGCTTCAAAAGCGGGACTCATTGAAAACGTGCAGTGGGTGATTGCGCTGTCGGTCGTGATGGTGGTGATCCGTATTCTGTCCCGGGTGTATGCGTTAAACCCGGGGAGAATTACGGAAGCGACCTTGAAAAATGATATTTTTCATCGTTTGAACCGTCTTCCTTCAACCTTTCACGAACAATTTGCATCCGGCAAACTTATATCCATTATCAATAATGACCTCAATGGTATTCGCCTGTTTTATGGTATTGGGTTTTTACAGCTGTTTAATATTTTATTTGCACTGTCTCTTACGCCGATTTGGATGTGGAAAATTTCTCCACAATTAACCCTGTACTCGGTGGTCCCGATCATTATTGCCTCCATTATTTTCCGCATTGGTTTTAGAAAATTGCGCGCCTTACAGGCAGAACGATTGATACGCTTGCAGGATTTGTCCGAACAGTTGATGAACTACCTGGGGGGGATTGACTTGATTAAAAATCAACAGATGGGTGAGTGGGTGACGAGCGAACTCAATGAGGTCAATCGCCGTCTCTTTGAATGCACCATGAAAATAGCCAAAATCCAAACCATCTTTATGCCTATTCTGGATTACGCCAACCATTTCATGAAAGTGCTGATTTTGGGACTGGGCGGTTACTATCTTTTACAGGAAAAACTGTCGATTGGTGAAATTACTGCCTTTTTGTCCTACTCCGTACTTTTGGCTATACCGCTAATGCACTTGGGCCGAATTGTCACGGTTTATCAAATGGGTATGATCAGTATTGATAGTGTGCAGAATATTCTCAATAACGCGGTGCCCAGTACGGATCTGTTGAGAATGGACGACGACCAGCAATCCTCTCTGCGCGGATCAAGACTCTTAGTACAAAACCTTTCTTACCGCTACCCAAGCTCCACAGATAAGGACTCGGTGGTGCTTAAAAACCTCAATTTTTCCATTGAACCGGGCGAGAAAGTCGGCGTTTTGGGTAGCATTGGTGCGGGTAAAAGTACGCTGGTGAATTGTTTGAATCATCACTTGTCCCTTGAAGTCGGGCAAATTTTTTGGGGTGACAAAGATATTACTCAAGTCTCGCGTCAGGATTGGCGCAGCTATGTCCGGACCATTACTCAAGACCCTTTTCTGTTTTCCGATACGATTGCTGAGAATATTAAGTTTGGCGCCAAACAACAAGACCAAGCCGCTGATGAACTCAACGTGGAGCAGGTGCTCGAACTCAGCCAGTTGAGCGAAGATGTGCAGCGTTTTGGCGCTGGTGACCAAACCCTGGTAGGTGAAAAAGGTATTATGCTATCGGGTGGACAAAAGCAGCGTTTGAGTATTGCCCGGGCTTTGCTGACACCCAGCGACCTTATCATTATGGATAATGTGTTGTCGGCTGTTGATTATGAAACCGAGCGAACCATTCTAAAAGCGGTATTTAATCGCATTGAGGGGCAGAGTTTATTGGTCGTTTCTCACCGAGTCAGCGCGCTGGAATACATGGATAAGATCCTGGTATTGGAACAGGGTGAAATTATCGCCCGCGGCACGCACGCCCAACTACTTGAGTCGTCGGATTATTACCGAAAGACCTGGCAATTACAGCAGCATGAGACGGAGGCCAGCGTATGATTAAATCACCGGATCTCGCCTACCTCAAACATTTCTATCATTACGCTTCGCGCTACAAAAACACCGCTGTGATTGGTTTGCTGATGATGCCGATATCCGTACTCGCCAACATATTATTTCCCTGGCTGGTTATTCAAGTAATTGATGAGCACCTCACGCCCGGTAAATACGCCGGACTGATGTTCCTGATTGCGAGCATGCTGGTGGTATTAATTGTCAATTATATTGCCGATGCCATCTACACCTACTGCTTACGCAAGACCGGGCAGAAGGCTGTTTTCGATATGCGCATGGCCTTGTTTGGTCGCATTTTGAAACTGCCCAGAACCTATTTTGATAAAACGCCTACGGGTATCACTTTGTCGCGATTGACCAGCGATCTTGAAGCGATCGGTGAATCCTTTGTGCTGGGCGTGCTGAACTTGGTAAAAGACTCCATTAACACCTTGGCGGTGCTGATCTTTATGTTTTTCATCAACTGGCAATTGGCCTTGTTGGTCTTGCTGGTGTTTCCTCCCGTGTTGCTGCTAACCCAGTATGTCCGCAATCGCCTGCGTGAAATGTATAGCATAACCCGTTCGTCTTTGGCCAAAGGCACCGGCTTTTTGCAAGAGTGTTTGTTGGGGGTAAAAACCGTGCAACTCTATGGCGCCGAAGAAGAGGTGGAGTCCAAGTATCACGGTTACACAGAAAATTTTCTGCGGGCGCAATTAAAAACCAATAAATACGATGCCACCCTGTTTTCGATTATAACCGGCATCACCAGTATCACCATCGGACTGATTATTTGGTATGGCTCCGGTAAGGTGCTCGCCGGTGTTATCAGCCTGGGTGTCTTGATCGCCTTTATCAATACCTTGGAAAAAGTGTTTGTGCCTCTGCGGGATTTCACTTCGCAGATCGCGGCCATCCAGCGTTCTTTTGCGGCCTTTGAGCACATTGAAGAACTTTTTGAGGAAGCCCTCGAAGAACAAGGGCGAACGCTGTTGCCGGCAGACACGCTGAAGGACAAGCTGGCTAATTTCGAGTCTCTGGAATTCAAAAATGTACGTTTCCGTTATGGCGGCACTGGCCCCTACGTTTTGGATAACGTGTCCTTTAGACTCAACAAAGGCGAGCAGTTGGCTTTGGTGGGCACGACCGGCTCAGGCAAGTCGACCATCATTCGCATCATGAGTAAAACCTATATGGACTACGAAGGCAGTATTCTTCTCAACGGCATTGAGCTGTCTAGCATTCCCAAAGACTCAATGTCGCACCTGTTTTCTCTGATGCAGCAGGACGTGTTTCTATTTGAGAAGAATATCCAATTTAATATTTCCCTTGGCGCCCCCGAAATCAATGACGACGCAGTGATCGACGCCGCGGAATACGTTTATGCCCACGACTTTATTTTGGAGCTACCGGATCAGTATCAATTTGAGCTAAAAAAAAGCGGCAGTAATTTGTCGGCCGGCCAAGCTCAGCTGATCTCTTTTGCTCGGGTCGTGGCTCAAGGCGGACAGGTAATGATGTTAGATGAGGCCACCAGTTCAGTGGATTCCATAACCGAAAATCTAATCCAAAAGGCGATCGGGCGCTTGTTTGAGGAAAAAACCGTTATCGCAATTGCTCACCGCCTGAGTACCATTCGCCACTCAGATCAAATCTTGGTGCTCAATCAGGGCAAGATTGTGGAACAGGGCAACCACCAGGAGCTGATAGCGATCAACGGCGTTTATTCCCGCTTACTCAATACTGAAGACGATAAGCGCTCAATCTTGCCCGAGCCAGCCTGATTTGTGGCGAGCCCTTCTAAAACAGCAAACACCGACGCGGAGATTAATGAAAATACAGAGAATTTACCCACTTATATCTGCACAAAAAGATTCCAGCAAGCAAACATTTTTGCTTGCTTAGATAAAGTTCCTGAAAAATTTTATAACTCAAAACCTTAGCGAGTTTTGTTAATTTAACTAATTTACTGTGTTTATCATTCGCATTATCAAAACGTTTTATTACTCCCCGTTTGTAATCCGATTAAGCACCATTGTTAAACCGCCCGTGCTAAATAAATAGAGCAAAAGAGCTAAGTAGATAGATATGTCTTGCCAGAAAGGCAACGGCTAGATATTATCTTCCTAGAAAGATAAAAAAGAGATTCTTATGAAAAACAATATTTCAATGTCATTGCTGCTTTTACTGGCATCTATTTTTGCCATGTCACCGTTTGCAATTGATAGCTATTTGTCTGCTATTCCTGTGATAGCTGATGATCTAAATACACAAACATCACTGGTCGCGGTTACCGTCAGCATTTATATTCTCGGTTTAGCGATGGGTCAACTGCTTGGAGGCCCGTTATCTGATAGATGGGGTCGTAGGCCAAGTACCATTCTTGGGTTATTGGTTTTCGCGATCGGTAGTGTGCTGCTTGCCAACGTGCAATCAATAGAAATGTTATGGATCTGGCGTATTGTACAGTCTATTGGAGGGGGAATTGCTGTCGTCAATGTACCTGCAATCATACGTGATAATGCAATAGGTAAGGAAGCTGCTCGGCTGTTTTCTCTTATTGCGTTAATAATGATGATTGCGCCTGCAATCGCGCCAACAATCGGAACCGTTATACTGCACACATTAAGTTGGCATTGGATTTTTATTATGCTCAGTCTGGTAGCGGTGATTGTCGCTATTGCCGCTTTTAGGATAATGCCCGACACCAAAAGAGCTAAAAAAGTCAAACCGTCAGGCGGCTTTCTCTCAGTATTAAAAGAACGTCGCGCGCTGGGTTACCTCATTGCACAGGGATTTGGTTATGCGGTGATGATGACTTTTATTGCCAATGCTCCCTTTGCTTATATAGAACACTTTCACGTATCACCCGAGCTTTTTTCTGGATTATTTATTGCCAATG